>NZ_JACIYL010000111.1 GCF_014359955.1 Thermogutta sp.
TGGATTCTCTGCACAGCGCTTCTCCTTGTGGAGATTCAATCGAGAGCCGTCGTGTGCGGCGAGTCGGGATTTCCCCGTTTTCGTGTCCATGTCCTCAATCCCGAGGCCCAGTTCTGTGCCTGCGGCGTTGTGGACGTGAATCACGATGGGAAACCGGATATCGTTTCCGGCGGCTGGTGGTACGAGGCACCGACCTGGAAACGCCATTTCCTTCGCGATGTGCCGATCATCCGGGGGCGGTTCGACGATTATTCCAATCTTGTCCTGGACGTTGACGGAGATGGGTGGGGTGACATCATCAGCGCCAATTACCGCAGCGAACTCCTCCTCTGGATTCGACACCCCGGCCCCAGCTTGGGCCCCTGGGAAGTCATTCAGGTCGCCAAACCCGGACCAATGGAAACAGGGCGGCTCTACGACATCAATGGCGACGGGCAGCAGGATGTTCTTCCCAACGGGGTCAAATTTGCGGCCTGGTGGGAGTTCAAGCGGTTGCCCGACGGAAAGGTGGAGTGGTACCGCCACGATCTCCCCGAGGAGGTGGCCGGGCACGGGATCGGTTTCGGTGACGTCGATGGCGATGGTCGCGGGGACATCGTGACACCTCGCGGTTGGTGGCGGCAGGAGGGTCCCTCGGATAGACCGCAGTGGGTGAAGCAACCGGAGTTCGAGCTTCACGAAGATGCCAGCGTGCCGATCATCGTCGAAGACGTGGATGGCGATGGAGACTCGGACATCGTGTGGGGGCGGGGACATAACGTCGGGCTTTACTGGTTGGAACAGCGAATTGGGAACGGTACGCGAACGTGGGCATTCCACGCGATTGACACCAGTTGGTCCCAGGCCCATGCGCTCCTCGTCGCTGACGTCAACAGAAACGGACGGCCGGAGGTGATCGCAGGCAAACGCTATTTGGGACACGATGGACGAGACCCCGGCGAGTGGGATGTGCCCGTTATCTATGCCTATGAGTATGATCAGAAAAGTCGTGTTTTCGCGCGGTACCCGATCGCTGAGGCTGTGAACATCGGCTGGGGATTGGATCCCAAAGCGGCTGACTTGGACGGGGATGGGGACCTCGATCTTGTGGCAGCCGACCGCAACGGCCTGTTCCGGTTGGAGAACCTGGGGACGCAAGGTGATGACGAGGCTCGACCTTCTGGAGAGGTCCCTCTTTGGGCGAAACAAAATCATCAGCAGCCGCTGCAGTTTTACGGAGAAGATGGCCAGGTCCGCTCGATTGCCTCGTTGCAAGAGTGGGGTTACCGCCGATGGTGGATTCAGAAAGGCATGGAAGCGGTCATGGGCGGCTTGCCCGGTCCAGGGATGCGCCTGCCTCTGGATGTGCAGGTGATTGATTCACAGGACACGGCCTCCTATCGGCGAATCAAGCTCACCTACCAGGCGGATCCTTATGACCGCGTTCCGGCGTATCTGCTCATTCCGCACCAGATCCGGGGACGCCATCCGGCTGCCCTGTGTCTGCATCAAACCACCCCTCTTGCCAAGGATGAACCCGCCGGCACACGACCCGAGGCTGCCTATCCTTATGCCCACGAACTGGCCTGCCTGGGCTACGTGTGCGTGGTGCCCGACTATCCCTCCTTTGGTGAGCATCCCTACGACTTCCGCCGCCACACGGAATTCGCGAGCGGGTCGATGAAGGCCATTTGGGATAACGTCCGCGCTCTGGATTTGCTCGAATCTCTGCCGGAAGTCGATCGGGACCGGATCGCCGTGGTCGGCCATTCTCTCGGTGGACATAACGCGCTTTTCACGGCGGTATTTGACCAGCGGATTCGGGCTGTGATCTGCAGTTGCGGATTTACGGCCTTCCATCGCTACTATGGCGGGAAAATTGCTCCGTGGGCGCAGGATCGCTACATGCCCCGCGTGAGGGACGTCTTCGGTAACGACCCCGGGCGAATGCCGTTCGATTTTCACGAGGTCCTTGCGGCACTGGCGCCCCGCGGTGTCTTTGTCGTTGCACCGCTGCGGGATGACAACTTTGATGTCGAAGGGGTGCGCGAAGTCGTGGCCAGAGCAAAAGAAGTTTTTCACCTCTACGGGGCGCAGAACCGGCTTGTGGTGATCCATCCGGACATTGGGCACGGCTTTCCGCCGGAGATTCGCCAGCAGGCCTACGGCTGGCTCAACCGGCAGTTCAAATGGAATGTCCCAGCGAAGTGACACGGCTGGGTATCAGGGACCGCACAGGGGCCACGGAAACGGTTGACGATCGACCGCCGCTGCCGGAAAATGCGATTGCACTGCGGTAACGGACACCTTTTGGGGGGCACGGTAGCTTCACCCGAAGACCGAGGCCTCGCTGCCGGCCGTTTTTGCGAATAGCCTCGCCGTTTGCTGTGGCCGCAGGATGCGACAGGTTGTCACGCCGAAGGCTGTCTTTGTCCGTAAGTCGCTGGCGATTCCCCGGGAGGGCACTGCATGCTCACGAAAAGCACCCCTATGTTGGCGAGCATGGAGTCGGGCTTTAGCCGAGTCATGCCGTCTGGAAAAGAATTTGTCGGTCTTGCGTGGCTGCTTGCTATCCTCTGCGGATTGCTGGTCGTTACGGCAAGTCGAGCAGAAGAGGCCACCGGGCGTTATCTCGGTCCCTGGCAGGTCCGGGCTGCCCCCGATGGCGCGACCGTCTTCGTCTTGTGTAAGGATGCCGCCAAAATGGCCGTAATCGATGTGGCGAGCCAGCAAGTCATCCGATGGTTCAGCCTGCCCGCGGATCCCCACGACTTCGTGATCAGTTCGGATGGAAAAGTGATCTATGTGGCCGCCGGCGTTTCGCATGGCATTGTTGCTGAAATCAAGTCTGACGATGGAGCCCCGATCCGCCAGATCCCTGTAGGGCACACGCCCGGGGGACTGGCGCTTTCCAAAGATGGCCATCGGATGTATGTGTGTAACCGGTTTGAAAACACGGTTTCCGTCGTCGATCTGGCTTCTGGCCGGGAGGAGAGACGTTTGGCTGTCACCCGCGAACCAGTGGCAGCGGCCCTTACACCGGACGAAAAGCGGCTTTTTGTGGCCAACCTCCTTCCGCTGGATCGGTGCGACAGTTACGATGTGGCGGCCGTGGTGTGCTCCATTGATACGTCAACGTTCGAGGTTCACCCGATCCGACTGCCCAACGGCTCGACCGATATTCACGGCCTTGCCGTCTCGCCCGATGGAAAATGGGTATATGCCGTCCATGTGCTTTCTCGGTATCAGATGCCCACCACGCAACTAGAGCGCGGCTGGATGAATACCAACGCGCTGACGATCATAGATGCGCAGAAGGAGCGGGTATTCAATACCGTTCTCCTCGATGACGTGGACCTTGGCGCTGCTCTCCCGTGGGCTGTTGTGTGTTCTTCCGACGGTCAGAAACTCGTGGTTTCCCACGCGGCAACGGATGAGATTTCCGTCATCAATATTCCTGCCGTGCTGGAAAAACTGGCAAAACTACCGCCGACACCGGAGGCCGCTCAAGCAGCGGGATTCATCTACGACGGATCGCAAACATCCCTCAGTGCCGCCGATGTTCCCAATGATCTGTCCTTTCTGGTGGGTCTCCGGGAGCGAATTCCCCTCTATGGGCTGGGACCGTACGACTATCTGAGCGCTGATTCAGAAAAAATCGTCAAAGGAGCGAGAGGTCTCGCCCTGGCAGGTTCCAAGGTTTTCGTCGCCACCTACTTCGGGGACCTCGTCACGGTCGTGGATTTGAATGCTTCCAAATATCGGCGGCTTAGCTACGTGCCCTTGGGCCCGAAGCCGGTGCTTACGAAGGAAAGGCTGGGCGAACTCTATTTCCACGATGCCAGCCTGTGTTTTCAGCACTGGCAGAGCTGCGCTACCTGCCATCCAGACGGGCGAATTGACGGGCTGAATTGGGATCTCCTCAATGACGGATTGGGAAATCCGAAGAACAATAAGAGCCTACTGCTGGCTCACCAAACACCACCGTCCATGTGGGAAGGGGTGCGAGCCACCGCGGAAGAGGCGGTCCGGTCCGGAATCCGACACATTCAGTTTGCCGTTCGTCCGGAGGAAGACGCCCAGGCGATCGACGCGTACCTCAGGTCATTGCGGCCGGTGCCGAGCCCCTATCTCGTCAACGGCCAGTTAAGCGAGTCCGCCCGCCGGGGGCGGGAACTGTTCTTCAGCGAACGGCTCAAATGCCATCACTGTCATCCTGAGCCGCTTTATACGGATTTGAAGAAACACAATGTGGGAAGCCGCGGGCCGCTGGACCGCGCGAGCGAATTCGACACACCTACCCTCATTGAAGTGTGGCGAACCGCCCCATATTTGCACGACGGACATTATTTGACTCTTGAAGAGCTGTTCCGAGAAGGTAAACACGGGGAGACGGCTGGCAGCGATGTCGGTAGCCTGACCGACGAGGAGTTGCACGACCTGTGCGAGTTTGTCCGGTCGCTGTAACCGTTTATGATCGCTTTCACCGATTAAGTTATCTTTGTGCCATTTCGAGGAGAATCATGCCATGTTAAGAGCCTTCTGGAAGGTGTTTGTCGTGGTTTTTTGTGGTGCGATGGGCGTGAGTATCGGGTTGTCTGGCCCCGAGCTTGCAGGTGCCGAGCCGCCAGAAGCCGTCTCCGTAGAACTTCTGCAGCCCCAGGATCCGCTGCCGCAACTTCCTCCAGGAAAGAAGTGGGTGCTTGTCTGGCATGACGAATTCGACGGGGACAAGATTGACACAAGCAAGTGGGAGATTTACGGAGACTGGCCCCGACGGGATGGATTCTGGGTAAAGGAGGACTCTTACCTTGACGGGAAGGGCCACCTTGTCATCCGGACGAAAAAGAACGGCGAGCGCTACACCTCAGGCGCGATTGCGACGCGGGGAAAGTACGAAGTCAAATACGGTTATCTTGTGTGCCGGTGCACCCATCCCAAACAACCGGGGCTTTGGGCCGCCTTTTGGCTGATGGGCGCGGGAGTCAGTCAGGTCGGCGACGAAGGTCGCGATGGCACGGAAATCGACATCGTGGAAATGCCCTACCGTGACGGCCGCCTGACGAGCAACCTCCATTGGGACGGCTACGGCAAGGACCACAAACACGCGGGGACAACATTTAGAAGACCGGAAGTGCTGGACGGATTCCATACATACGGCCTGTGGTGGAAACCGGACGAGTACGTGTTCGACGTGGATGGAAAGGAAACCTGGCGAACCAGCGCCGGCGGGGTGTGCCAGGTGCCGCTGTACATCAAGCTGACGGTGGAAATTGGGCCCTGGGCGGGGGATATCAAAAAGGCCCAACTCCCGGAGGAATGGCTCATCGACTATGTCCGAGTGTATCAGGTGGTGGACGAGTAAGTCCTCACAGGGCGCCTTTTGCGAATGCCTCCGGAACCGCGCAGTGAACTTGCGCAAAAGTGAATCGTTTTTGCGCAAATGTGTTTTGCAATCTTGTCCCTGGTGGCATATCTTGGTTAAGAGCTAAGCGAGTCAAAACCGGGGTGGAAGTTTCTGCTGGGTATCCAACGTGAAGATGAGGAGGCACCGATGAAGAGACTGCTTCTATGGACCGGTGTTGTGATTGGACTGTCGTTTTCAGTTCTCCCAGGTCGGGGAGAATCCTGGAAACCCGCTCCCAGCCCGTTGATGACGCGCTGGGCCAAGGATGTTTCACCGGACCGCGTTTGGCCGGAATATCCGCGCCCGCAGATGGTGCGTGAAAAATGGGTCAATCTCAACGGGCTGTGGGATTATGCAGTGACACCCAAAGATGCTTCTCAGCCGGAAAAATGGGATGGGCAAATCCTGGTCCCATTTTGCATTGAATCGGCCCTCAGCGGAGTGGGCAGAAAAGTACAGCCCCCCGAGCGACTATGGTACCGGCGAAAATTCACAGCCCCTGAACTGCCGGACGGTGGACGATTGCTGCTCCACTTTGGGGCGGTGGACTGGCAGACCACGGTTTGGGTGAACGGCAGGCAAGTCGGCGAACACACCGGGGGATATGATCCGTTCACTTTCGACATCACGGAGTGCCTTAAGCCCGGCGAGAACGAGCTTGTTGTGGCTGTCTGGGATCCCACCGACACCGGCTGGCAACCTCGCGGCAAGCAGGTCCTCAATCCCAAAGGGATATGGTACACGGCTGTGACCGGAATCTGGCAAACCGTGTGGCTCGAACCGGTGCCCGCTCAGTCCATCCAAAAACTGAAGTTGGTTCCGGACGTGGATCGGGAACGGCTCGTCGTGACAGTGGTCGCGCCCAAGGGATTGACCGTTCATCTGAAGGCTCGGTTTGCCGGTCAGGACGTGGCGGAAACAAGCGGTCCCGCAGGCGAGGCCGTCGAGCTGCGGATTCCCCAGGCCAAACTGTGGTGGCCGGAGGAGCCCAACCTCTACGACCTGGAAGTGTCACTGCTTTCCGATGGTCGTGTTGTGGACAGGGTGGAAAGCTATTTCGGGATGCGCAAGGTGTCTGTAGAGAAGGACGAGAACGGCATCAATCGGTTGATGCTCAACGGGAAGTTCGTCTTTCAGTATGGTCCTCTCGATCAGGGTTGGTGGCCCGATGGGCTTTACACTCCCGCCAGCGATGAGGCGATGAAGTTCGACATTGAAATGACCAAAAAGTTTGGCATGAATATGGCTCGGAAACACGTCAAGTACGAGCCGGAACGATGGTACTACTGGTGCGATAAACTTGGGCTTCTCGTGTGGCAGGATATGCCCTCGGGGAACGCCGACCGCAACGAGGAAAGCCGCGCCAATTTCCGTAAAGAACTGAAGGCGATGATTGACGCGCGGTTCAACCATCCCTGCATCATCATGTGGATTCCCTTTAATGAAGGCTGGGGCCAGCATGATACCTGCGACATTGTCAAGTGGATCAAGGAATATGATCCCTCGCGGGTGGTGAATGAAGCCAGTGGCTGGCACGACAACGGTTGTGGGGATATCTCCGATATGCATCGCTATCCCGGGCCGGGAGTGCGTCCCATTGAAGAAAAACGGGCGTGCGTTCTCGGCGAGTTTGGCGGATTGGGCATGCCCATTCCCGGTCACCTCTGGAAAGAGCAGGGAGCGTGGGGCTATGTGGCCTACGCCGATCAGGAGGCCCTCACCGACGCCTATTGCGAACTGCTGGCGCAGGTCCGATTCCTGATTCCGCAGGGGCTATGCGCGGCGGTGTATACCCAGACGTCGGATGTGGAAATCGAGGTCAACGGCCTGATGACCTACGATCGGGAAGTGATCAAGATTCAGGTGGACCGGGCAGCAGAGGCAGCCCGACGGCTTCATCTGCCGCCTCCCACTGTCCAGGTTCTGGTAGCCACTTCAGAGCATCAGGGGCAGGTGTGGCGCTACACCACCGAGACGCCCTCCGAGAATTGGATGACGCCCGAGTTCGACGACTCGGCATGGAAAGAGGGACCCGGTGGTTTCGGAACGGAGGGCACGCCAGGAGCGGTGGTGCGGACCGTCTGGAATACCTCGGACATCTGGCTGCGGCGGAGCTTCAACCTGGAAAAGCTGCCCGAGCACGGTGAACTCGCTTTGGCCATTCACCATGACGAAGACGCCGAGGTCTATCTCAACGGGCAGCTTATCAAAAGAACAAAGGGATTTCTCACCGGCTACACAATCGTGCCCCTCACGGGCGAGGCTGCCCGGAAGGCTCTCAAACCGGGGCGCAACGTCCTGGCGGTTCACTGTCACCAGACACGTGGTGGACAGTATATCGATGTGGGACTCAGCCTGATTGTGGAGAAGGAATAAGTATCCGCCGCGGGATCAGCCCCCACACGTCCGCCCGGCTGGGTGGTTGGCGGGTGCGTGATCGGAAGTTCGGTCCGTCCAGGCTCGCCCCTCGTGGGCGAGCTTTCTTTTATGCCGGAGCCACCATCGAGCAGTCGAGCGATCGCGCCGGACAGTGGGAGCAGTCTCCGTGTCCGCCCCCAGCCGGCTGAGCCACGTGGAGCCGACGGATTTCGACCGTCGTCTGGAGGCCGGCGGGATCGTAGGAGATTGTCCGCGATACCGGCTCGTTCTCAACGGCCAGCATGACGTACCACATGGTGCTCGCCCGATCCATGGCCTGTTGGTTAAGCGCCTGAATTGTCGCCAGCGCCTGGTCGTAACTGAGCTGGTCTTCCTGCAACGTTCCCTGGGTGCGACAGATGCACAGGGGCATATCGAGCGGCGAGTTCGGCTCCCACCCGGCTGGCCACCAGATCGAAGCGATCTTGTAGCGCAGGGGCGTGCAGATCCGGAGACCGGGCCAGGTTCTGCCCGGGCAGCCCACTTCGCACACCACAGCCCAGCGACCTTTGCGTTCCGACCAACTCTGTTCGTTGAACTGAATCGCTTCCCTTACTGCCGAGAAAAAGTCCTCTGTTTCAAGGAGCCTTTCGTTCGGCTGCGGAGGCTGCGCTGGGACATCATCCGGAGACGCCGGCGTCCAGTTTTCATCGACCGGTATCAGCACAACGCGGTAGCACGCCATGGCACTTGCCTCGAAAGAAATCGATCTTACACAGAAAATCTCCCATGGTTCCTTGACGATAGTATAAACCATCGTTGGCGGAGGGCGAACGCTGGGGACGAAAA
>NZ_JACIYL010001110.1 GCF_014359955.1 Thermogutta sp.
CCCCTGGGAAAGAGAGTCGCCGTGGTCGGGCGAAGCGGCGTGGGTAAGTCGACGTTTCTCCATCTCCTGGGCCTTATTTCCGAAGAAGCGGTCAAATCAGGACTGATCACGTACCGCTGCCCGAGGACCGGCGAGGCCGTGGAATACACGCGCATGGCCGATCATTCGGCGAAAGACAGACTCCGTCTTCGCGATTTCGGGTTTGTTTTTCAGACCGCTTGCCTTTTTCCCCATCTTACATGTCGTGAAAATATCGCCCTGCCACTTGTACTTCAGGGATACTCGAAACACCAATGGTGGCAGAAGGTGGAAAAACTCCTCACGATGGTGGAAGCCATCGATGGTGAGTTAATTGCCCTGGCCGATCGTCTCGGCCCGTTCTCGGGGGGCCAGCGTCAGCGGATCGCCGTGCTTCGTGCGATCATCCATGATCCAGTGGTCGTGTTTGCCGACGAGCCCCTGAGCAACCTTGATCCACGGAGTACCGATGCAGTGCTCGCCATCCTTCGGAACTGGCATGAGGGCCGCTTGCATGATCATACGATTGATATTCCACGCACACTACTCATAGCAACCCACGATCTTCAAGAAGCCTGGGGCTTTTGTGACACTTTTGTGGTGTTCAACTGTGTGGGGCGGCTCCTTCAGAATCGTGTGGTTTCCAAATCCGAGCTGGAAGCGGCCGGGGGAATCACGGCTATCACCCAGTGGATGGCTTCTTCCGACTGAAAGCCGATGGTGCAGCCCATGAAAGCACTGAGGATTCTTTTTTGGATGGTTTGGCGTGGCATGGTTCGGCCGAGGGTGCGGCTCATCACGTTCGTTTGCATTTTCGCTGTCGCACTCATGGTGTTTCTTCCTTTAGAAGTTTACGGAGTTCTTTTCGGCCTCTATGCCGTGCAGCGGCAAATCGTTCTCGAAGACCCGTTGACGCTCTGCCTCTGGGTCGGGCTTCCTGGTCTCCAAGAGCAGGTTTTTACCCCGGAACGCAAAGACCAACTGAAGCGATTCTTGACCGAGGAGTCAGGA
>NZ_JACIYL010001111.1 GCF_014359955.1 Thermogutta sp.
AAAATGCGGGGAAGGGAGGGCAGTGGCAGAGGGAGGGGCCTGCGCGACAAAGTACTCGGCAAACCCCACGGCATCCCACACCACGCTCGCCGGGATGTAACCGCGGAGAACGATTCCCGCCAGCATGTAGCAGGGCAGAAGGAGGACCCGGCGCCAGAGGAATCGCCTCCCGGCCCTACGAATGAGGCACCGATGTTCCCGAGCTATTTCCATCAATCGGGGTAAAAAGACCAGGGTGCGGTGGGTGGGATCATCCCAGAAGTTGAGGCATCCGCGGATGCCAAACCATCCGTGGCGGGCGGGAGGAAAGCGGAGGGACCGAGCCGAGGGGACCTCCACGTAGAGCAGGCCGCCGGGACGCAGTTTGCGCAGCAGGCCTTCGAACACTTCGACCGGTTGCCATAGATGCTCCAGCACGTGGGAACAAAAGATCACGTCATAAGCGGCGTCGGGGATGGCATCGAGGGCCGCCGGCTCATCGAGATCGAGCAGGAAAAAACGGTCCATGGCTGACTCGTCCGCGGCGTCTCGATTCCACACCTGGCAATCCACTCCCTCGTATCGGCAGGAGGGAAAGTACCGTTTCGTGAGGGAAGGACTGTGGTTGCCGCAACCGATGTCGAGGACGGCGACCCCGGGCCGGGAAAGAACCTCACGCACGGCGAGGAAGCGGTGCGGGTATTCAAACCAGACATAGATGTCACGCAGCATTTTCAAGAAAATATTCCTTTCGCGCATGGCCACTGCTTCTGGACACGATTCCAAGGCATTCGATCAATTCCGAAAGATGCGTGATGCGCCAGTCCGGCGGGGCTTCCGGGAGATCGGCGTGGTTGCGAAAGTAACCGTCGTATCGCGCGATGCGGACGGTCTTCATACCCAGTCGTGCGGCACCCCAGATGTCCCTGCGCGGGTGGTCGCCGACAAACACCGCTCGTGAGGGATCGGTTTTCAACGTGCGGCAGGCAGTCAAAAAGGGCAGCGGGTCGGGTTTCCAGAAAGGGCGGCCCAGATCGTCGGTGCA
>NZ_JACIYL010001112.1 GCF_014359955.1 Thermogutta sp.
CCCCAAGCAAGCGCGCTAATCCAGGCTGCGCCACGCCCCGAGCTTTGAGCCTGTGACTGGTTAACCCCACCGCAGGGGAGGTCACATCGCGTTCGTCGAACCGCTCGTCTCTGGATTACTTTATCCGATTTTGCTCCGGCTGACAACTCCGCCGAAGGAGATTTCACCCGGTTTTTTACCCGCACAGGGAACAAAGCGCCGATCTGAAACCGGCTTGGGCGGGAATTGGTCCGCGTTGACCTGCTGGTCAGGTCCGCTTTTTGACTTTTGCCGAGGTCTACCTCTTCGCTGGGCATGACAGGTGTGCCGCTCCGGCGTTCAACGGACGCCGTGGAAGGCGTTCCTCCAGAGATCGGCTGGAGGGTGGGCTCCACCTGGGCCTTGGGTCTTCGGAGGGACCTGCTTGTCAGGTCCGCTCCCTCCACATCCTTTGAGGATCCACATTTCCAGACGCTCACCGGGGTGAGGTCCTCCAGACGGAAACAAGGTGCCGGGCTCCAGGCGTTGACAGGAAACCAGTTTCCGCGGATGGTGAAGGAAAAAGATGCGGCTTTGTCAATCGAGTTCTCTGTCGGGCCGGCCAGAAAGGGAGATTGCTGTGGCACGATTCGCCGTTATTTTACCGGCAGCGGGCGCCAGTTCGCGGTTTCAGGATAAGCATTACAAAAAACCGTTCGCTCCGTTAGACGGACGGGCCGTTTGGCTCCACAGTCTGCACCGGTTTTCCCAACGCGACGATGTCGTCCAGATCATTGTGGCGGTAGCGCCTGACGATCGCGAGGATTTTCTCGCCCGATTCAGTGCGGACATCACGCTGCTGGGCGTGCAGGTTGTCGAAGGAGGCCGGGAGCGAGCCGATTCGGTGCACAACGCCCTCCGCCACGTAAAGTCGGACGCCGAGTTCGTTTGTGTGCACGATGCCGCCCGTCCGTGCCTCAGTGAAGTGTGGGTTGATGCGGTTTTCGAAAAGGCGCAACAGACCGGGGCCGCCATCCTGGCGGTGCCGGTGACTGCGACGTTGAAG
>NZ_JACIYL010001113.1 GCF_014359955.1 Thermogutta sp.
AGGAATGCCATACGCGGTTCCCAGGACGACGTTGGCCGTTTTTCTTCCCACCCCGGGCAGCGTCACCAGATCGTCCATCGAGGGAGGAACCTTCCCGCCATATTTTTCATCCAGAATCCGGCAGCATTCCTGAATATTTCGGGCCTTGTTCCGGTAAAAGCCCGTGCTCTGGATATCCTTTTCCAGTTCATTCAGCGGGACGGTTGCATAGTCTCGGGCAGTGCGATACTTTTTGAAGAGGTCTTTTGTCACCTGATTAACGCGTTCATCCGTACATTGCGCGGAGAGAATTGTCGCCACCAACAGCTCTAAGGGATTGGTAAAATTGAGCGAACAGGAGGCATCAGGAAACTCCTTCTCGAGCACTTCCAGGACCTGCCGAATGCGTTGCGTGGAACGACCAGCCATTGCTATCCAGGATCTCCCTTGCCTGAGCGCTGTGAACCTGAGAGGGATCACGAGCGGGTGATCTGAATTTGCCAGCACGTGCCGACCGAATTTTGACATTGTCCCCTGGACTTTACTGTTGTCAAGCGAGTTTACTCGCGGATTTTGTTTCTCGTGCGGTTTCCATACTTTCTGCCGTTAATAGGGAGGCGGCCCCGGTGCGTTCGGCCCCCTCAATACCGCCTGTCAGGACGCGGCGGACAGTTCAAACCCTGATTATGGCCCCAGACAAAATTTGTAGGGACAACGACCTATGGATCCCCGAGGTCTTTTTTGGAAGGGAGTGAAACTCTTCAACGAGGGAGAGTTTTTCGAGGCGCACGAAGTGTGGGAAGAAGTCTGGAGAGAAAGCGACGAGCCGGACCGGTCGTTTTATCAGGGGTTGATTCAGATCGCAGTCGCCCTCGCACACCTGGAACGAGGGAATGTGGTGGGCTTCGATCGCCTCGTTGGTCGAGCAGAAGAACACCTGGCCGAATTTCCCCCCTCGTTTGGCGGGATTCGGCTGGAGGAACTTCGACGCCAGGTCACCGACCTGGCCCGGTGGGTCGCGGAACTGGAAAGCGGCCCTCAG
>NZ_JACIYL010001114.1 GCF_014359955.1 Thermogutta sp.
GTATGGATGCAACAGGTCGGCATTCCCGGGCCAGGTGAGGGTGGCCGTGGGCGGACCGCTATGGGCCGGGGAATACGTGACAAACCGATCACCCGTCTGGTTGGCTATCCGAATTCGGATGAGAAGATACGGTGATCGTGTTCGAAGGGACCTGTCTCCCAGGCGGACCCGAAGCGGTGCGATTTCCAGGCCCTGCACACGGACTTCAATGCCGTCGTGCGCATCCCGAAGCTTTTCTGCACTTCCCCCAAATGCCCTGGCAGCCTCAGCGAGCCGTTCGACTGGATTTTGCGAGAGACCGCCCCCAGTGGCTCCAGATGCTGCTGAATGATGACCATTCGTCTCCAGGGGACCTAACAACTCCTGAAGATCCGCGGAAGCCGTGCTGGCCAGTTTAGCCGCCGGGTCTTCCAGTTTGGGTGGTTGAGCTGACGTTTTGCCCCTCGACTTACTTCCAAAGATCCCCGTGAACGGTTGCGTCAGAACGAGAATAAACAGGAAAAACAGAACCCCGATGCTGCCAATCAAAATGTACGTGATCTTTTTCGCTCGCTCCCGGGCACGCTGTCGCTGTTTGCGGAGAAACTCCGGATCGGCCGCCAGTGGACTTGCCGGGCGATGGCCAATTGTCGAGGCGGAAGCAGGGGTTGGCGGTCCCGCTGGTGGAGCCGACGCAACATGAGCCCCCGACCAGTCACGCAGCGGCGACCATGGTCCGTTCGGAGAAGGTCCAATGAAGTCGGCTCCGCTCAGTCCGCCGCTCTGCAACCAGTGAATCACCTGTCCCGCCGAAATCGGACCGACGACCTGCTGATTGGCGGTTCGATAGATGTACCACAAGGAGCCCTGAGCCACGGGATGCTCCACGTTACCCAAAACGCCGACAGCTCCTGTTCCCTTACCGACTTTCTCCAGTCATGAAGGGGGCTTGATCCAAGAGCCGAGAGTGTGCTTCTCAGCCTCCAGGTCAACACACTTGCGATCTGGTCAGCACCTTCCAGCAGACAGTGTAACTCAG
>NZ_JACIYL010001115.1 GCF_014359955.1 Thermogutta sp.
CCACGCGTTCCCCGAGGACGAATTTCTTCGTCAGGTTTTCAACTCGGATGGCGATGTCACTCATAGTGGCAGGTTAAAATCAGGGGATACTCGCGTCAACACGGGGGGAGAAGATGGGTTGTGTTCCGCTTGTTCATGCCGAAGACGAAGTGTGGACAGACTTCGGCGCCGCGACAGCCCGACGTTCTCTGCGCAGCCTTCGGTCCCGTGGGTTGCGCGGAACCCCTTCCTGTGAAGTTTTTTCGATCATGTCTTAACTTAGCTTGCACTCAATAGGTCGGCAAACCGAGTCATCAGCGACCTGTTGTGCGTTATCAAATCACGTCCGCGAACAGGCGCTCCATTCGGCGGAAATAGAACATCCCGCCGATAAGGATGATGGCCGTTGCCGCGGTGGAAAGGGCCAGCATCGGTCCCGGGCCGTGCGAGGTTCCAAGCAGAGCCCAGCGAAATCCCTCGATGACACCGGCCATGGGGTTGAGGGAATACAGCGTCCACGCCCAGGGCGGAAGACGTCCCTGGATGGATTCCATGCTGTACACAACCGGACTGACAAACATCCCAATTTGGATAATAAATGGAATCACGTAACGAAAGTCGCGATAGATGGCATTGAGGGCAGCCAACCACAGTCCCACAGAGAGGGAGGCCATGATGGCCAGGAGGACGAAAAAGGGTAGGGTCAGCACGGCCCAGCCGGGGAAGATCCCGTAAAACGCCATCATCGCTAAAAGCGCTACAAAGGCGATGCCAAAATCCACCAGAGAGGAAAGCACCGCAGCCATCGGCAAGATAAGCCGGGGAAAATAGATCTTCGTGATCATGCTGCGGTACTGAATGAGGATGTTGCCCGATTGATTGAGCGAGGTTGCGAAAAGCTGCCAGGGGAGCATGGCACAAAAAGTGGACACCGCGTAGGGAACGTCGCCTGCGCTGGGCTCGTTCCCTTTTCCCAAGAGCAGTCCGAATAAAACGCTGAAGATGCCCGTGGTCATAAGGGGCTGGATGATGGC
>NZ_JACIYL010001116.1 GCF_014359955.1 Thermogutta sp.
GATTCCACCTGACGGTTTTTTGGCAGGCCTCCGCGAACTCGCCGATCGGCACAATTTGCTGCTCGTGTTTGACGAAGTACAAACCGGCTGCGGTCGCACCGGACACTGGTTTGGCTACCAGTACTTCGGCGTCACGCCCGACATTATGACGCTGGCCAAATCGCTGTGCGGCGGTTTGGCGGGTGGGGCGATGCTCGCAAAGCCGGAGGTGGCCACCAGTCTCCGTCCCGGCATGCATGCGTCCACTTTCGGGGGAAATCCGATTGCAGCGGCGGCGGGCCTGGCCACCATCGAGATGATCGAGGAGGAAAACCTCCTCGAAAGGGCCAAGCACATCAGCGCCGTTTTCCGCCAGCGGTTGGAAGAGCTCAAAAACACGTGTCCCATCATCCGCGAAGTCCGCATCGCCGGACTCATGATCGGGATTGAACTGACGCTGGAAGGGGCTCCGGTGGTGGATGCCTGTCTCCGCCGTGGTCTGCTCATCAACTGTACTCATAACACAGTGATCCGCCTGCTACCGGCCATGATCATGACGGATGATCAGGTCCACGAAGGCTGCGACATTCTGGCGGACGTGCTCGCCGCCTACGCGGCAGGCCGGTTGGAATCGGCTGGCAAGGCATGAGGGCCGAAAAGAGTCGGCGGCTCACCAAAGCGTGGAGGGCTTCATGATGATAAAACTGGAACGTCGGCACCTGTTAACGGTGGAGGATCTTTCGGCGGCCGAGATCGAACGGATCT
The DNA here is from genome assembly GCF_014359955.1 of Thermogutta sp. Classification (GTDB taxonomy): domain Bacteria; phylum Planctomycetota; class Planctomycetia; order Pirellulales; family Thermoguttaceae; genus Thermogutta. Next base: position 745 of record NZ_JACIYL010001116.1, read on the forward strand.
TCTCAATCAGCGAAGACCTCAAGGCCAAATTTCTGGAAGGTATTCGTGAGCCGCTGCTGCCGCAACGGGTCATGGCCCTGATTTTTGAAAAGCCCTCGCTGCGCACTCGAGTGAGTTTTGAAACGGCGATGGCTCATCTCGGCGGGAGTGCCATTTTCCTGGGACAGGATGCGGGATTTGGAAAACGGGAAACAATGGCCGATTTTGCCTCGGTCCTCAGCCAGTATGTCGATGTTATCGTCTTTCGCGGTAATAAACATCAAACGGTG
>NZ_JACIYL010001117.1 GCF_014359955.1 Thermogutta sp.
TGCCACCATTGCCTCTACGGTGTCAGCAATGCGGTCCACCCACTCCTGCGACAACCTACGCCCACGCCACTTCAACCGGCGGCGCAGGACGTGAAAGCCAAGCCGAAAGATGGCTGCCTGCCCCCACAGAGTATGGGCCAGCAGAACGGCCTGCGGATCATCGGGGTCCGTCCCCATCGCCGCTGCCGTCAACTCGGTGATCAACTCGTGGACTGGGCGGATCATCTGATCATAGACAATGGGAAACCCGCTGGACGGTCGCAAGAGCTCGCGCCAGATGATGGCCGCCGCAGCCTCTGCATAGGGCTTTGTGAGCACGACCGTCACCACCGTCCGCATAAACCGGCGAAGGAGCTGCCGAGCCGTGGTGGAATCGGGCTGGCGACGAAACGACTGTGCCGCCGCTTCCGCGGCCTCCCGAATCGATCGGCCCACCGTATCAATGAGAAAGCGGAGAACGGCCTGGTAATATCCTTCTTTTCCGCCAAAGTAGTACGACAGCGCCGAGCTGTTGACCCCGGCGGCAGCGGCCAGACGGCGAATCCCTACCTCTTCCGGTCCAAACTGCGCAAAGGCCTCGATCCCGGCTTCCAGAAGTCGCTGACGGGTTTGATCCCCCCGGGGAGGCAACTTGCCCCGGCGTTTTGCTCTGCGGGTCTTCACGACTGTCTCCTGCGGCAAATACGTTTCAGGTCCTTTTTAAGCCATCCTATGTTCGATTCTCAAAAAAGTCAATCAAATGATTAAATCAATCGATTGATTTAGCAGAATGAGTGTCTCGCTTCCGCAGATCCGTTTGACCCATCCACATTCGGAGGGACCTCTTTCGGAGGGACCTGTTTGTCAGGTCCGATGAACAACGATCGATGTTCCATTCCCTTTCCACTCCATGGAGTGCGGGGCTTTAGCCCCGCTTTCCGCGCGGGACTTCAGTCCCCGCGGAAAGGAAATGGATGATCCAACGTTGAACGGCGGACGTGACAAGCAGATTCCTCCATACGCGGTAG
>NZ_JACIYL010000112.1 GCF_014359955.1 Thermogutta sp.
CGGATTCAGCAAGTGGTCGAAAAAATTCTCAATGCCCGCGGGAAAATCGACGTGCTCGTGAACTCGGCAGGCGTGATCCGCGATGGCCTCGTGGGGACGATGACCGACGAACAATGGCGGGAAGTGCTGGAAACGAATTTGACGGGAACATTCAACTGTTGCCGGGCGGTGGCCCAGCCGATGCTTTCGCAGCGTCAGGGAAGCATCGTCAATCTCTCGAGCACGGCTGCGGAGTTTTCCTCTCGCGGGCAGGCTAATTACGCGGCCAGCAAGGGAGGCATCAACGGCCTGACGCGGGCTCTCGCCAAGGAGTTTGCTGCTCGTGGCGTCCGCGTCAACGCGGTCGCCCCGGGGATGATCGAAACCGACATGAGCGAAGCTGTCCGAGGGCTTGCCGGGGCCAAAATCAAGGAAATCATTCCCATGCGGCGTGTCGGCACGCCCGAAGAAGTCGCTCACCTGGTGGCATTCCTGGCCAGTGACGAAGCCTCCTACATCACCGGCCAGATTATTCGTGTCGATGGGGGGTTGAGCTTGGGCGGCTATTGAGACGAGTTATAATAAGACATTCCCGCGCCGGGGGTCCTTCGACCGCATGCAAATGCCAAGAAAACAGATACACATGAGGACGTCCAGGTAGTCGGATAGTGTTCGTCCCAAACGGCTGCTGGGGACGCGTGGAAATGTGGATTGGATAGGTTTCGGATTGGCCAAAGGGAGACTGCAATGCTCACCCAGGAGGAGATTTATCAGAAGGTTCGCGAGGTGCTTGTGGACGCACTGGCCGTGGATGAGGAAGAGGTAAAGCCCGAGGCCACGCTGGTCGGGGACCTCGGTGCCGAGTCGATCGACTTCCTCGACATCGTGTTCAAGCTGGAAAAGACGTTCAACATCAAAATCCCGCGGGGTGAATTGTTCCCGGAAGATATTCTGACCAATCCGGAGTACGTCAAAGATGGCAAATTCACCGAAGCGGGCCTCGCTGAACTCCGCAAGCGGATGCCGTTTGCCGAGCTGGATCAGTTTGCACGAAACCCTCTTGTTCAGGATTTTGCCAATCTCCTGACGGTCCGAGACATGTGCCGGTTTGTGGAGCTGAAGCTCCAGCAGCAGGAGGGCCAGGCCTCTGCATGAAGATCGCCCCCTGCCGGGGAACGCGGGAACGAGTTCATCCCCGTGCAGGGCCGGTTTTTAGACATTGAGTGCGCACATGCGGTGGTATTGGATTGATCGATTTATTGAATTTCACAGTGGGCGAATGGCCAGGGCGATTAAGAATGTCTCCCTGGCCGAGGAATATCTTCACGATCACTTCCCAGGCTATCCTGTCATGCCCAACAGCCTTGTCATCGAAGGCGTGGCCCAGACAGGCGGCCTGCTGGTCGGGGAATACAACCAGTTCAGACTGAAAGTCGTGCTGGCCAAGGTTCCCCACGCCAAGTTTTACTGCGAGGCCGTCCCCGGCGATGTGCTCACTTACACGGCCACCATCGAGCACATCCATCCCCACGGAGCGGTCGTCAAGGCAACGAGCCACAAGGGGGAAATACTTCAGGCCGAGATGGAACTGGTCTTTGCCCATCTGGGTGAGGACTTCAATGACCGGGAACTCTTTGATCCCGGCACGCTGACGCACATGATGCGAATCCTTCGGGCCTACGAAGTGGGCAAGGCGGCCGACGGATCCCCTCTGAAGGAGCCTCCCGAGGAAACGGCTTAGACGAGTGCTCTGGACGAGTGTGTTGGCACATTATGGCTTAGCGTATCATTTAAAATATGATACGATCAATCGTCTGATCTTGATGACTTACCAATGAAGCTGCCGATGGACGTCCCGCAAAACTACCGGCAGCCATTGGAAACTGGAAAATCGGCTGGGAGATAATCGGAGCTAGCTCCATGAGGCGCCGCGTTGTCATTACGGGAATGGGAATGGTGACCCCGCTCGGTGCGGACCTGGAGACCGTCTGGCGTCGCCTTCTCAACGGTGAGTCAGGCATCGACTACATCACGCTCTTCGACGCCAGCCATTTTCCCACAAGGATTGCGGCGGAGGTAAAAAACTGGAGCCTGACTGACGTCGGCGAGGACCCCGAAGAGTGGAAGTTCCAGGGACGTCACACGCATTTCGCCATCGGGGCCGCGAAAAAGGCATGGCAGGACGCGGGGCTTGATTCAGCGAAGATCGATCCCACGCGATTTGGGGTCTACACCGGCAGCGGCGAGGGACAACAGGATTTCCACCGCTTCACCCAAATGATGGTGGCGGCCCTGTCGGATGGCGAGCTAGATGTCGTCAAATTCACCAAAAAGGGACTGGAAATCCTCCATCCGATCGAAGAACTCGAACAGGAACCCAACATGCCGGCGGGTCACCTGGCGGGGCTGTTCAACGCCCAGGGCCCGAATATGAACTGTTTGACAGCATGCGCTGCGAGCAGTCAGGCGATCGGTGAGGCCGTGGAGATTATTCGCCGAGGCGAAGCCGACATCATGCTTTCCGGGGGCACCCACACGATGATCCATCCCTTCGGTGTCACGGGCTTCTGCCTCCTGACGGCGCTGAGCACCCAGAACGATCCGCCGCAAAAGGCGTCCCGGCCGTTTGATCGTAACCGGGATGGATTTGTCCTGGGCGAGGGTGCTGGAATGGTCATTCTGGAAGAACTGGAACACGCCAAGCGCCGGGGTGCCCGAATTTATGGAGAAGTAATCGGCTACGGTACAACGGCCGACGCTTACCGGATCACTGACACCCATCCCGAAGGCCGTGGGGCGATTAGCTGCATGCAAATGGCCTTGAAAGATGCAGGCATCAACCCGGAAGACGTCGATTACATCAATGCCCACGGCACAAGTACCGTCGTCAATGATAAGGTGGAAACCCTCGCCATCAAAAAGGTCTTCGGGGATTACGCCTACAAACTGCCAGTCTCCAGCACGAAGAGCATGATGGGACATCTCATCGCGGCCGCCGGGGCGACAGAACTGATCATCTGTTTGCTGGCCATTCGGGACAACGTCCTGCCCCCGACCATCAACTACGAAACGCCCGATCCTGAATGCGACCTCGATTACGTGCCCAATGTCGCCCGAGAGGCCAGGTGCGACATCGCCCTCAGTAATAGTTTCGGATTCGGCGGCCAAAACATCAGTCTCATCGTCAGTCGATTCACAGGCTGACGGCGTCGCGAAATCCCCAGGGAATCACGTTGCCGCTGGGCGAACTCTAACAATGCACGCCTCCGCAGGGCGACCGCATTCTACACCAAGCCACGCCGACCTGGCTTGCCACCGGGGAGCTACAAGGTTCCCGACGACCCAGGCGATCCTCGGCCTTGCAACCGGTTCTCGCGAAACTGGAGATCCCGGGTACCAATCCTCACGCTAGGCCACGCTGGCCAGTTTTTCCAGGGTGCTGGCGACACGCTGCTTGAAGTCATCAATCTCCTCGGGCAACTCGAATCCGACAATCATGACGTCCACGCACCCGGAGCGAAGCGCGAACTCAATGGCTCGATCACGCAGGGCCGGGTCGTTGCGGAACGCCCCTTCGCCGACAATTTTCATTCCGATGACACCTTTCCCCGAATCGTGAATCCGTTTCAGGACCGGCATCACCACCTCGGGCTTGTCATCCATCTTTGTGCCCAGATGATTGACGCGGGCGTGCACAACGTCCACCCAATCCGACTCAGCCGCTGCCTCCAGCGCAGAAACCGCGTGGCAGGAAACGCCGTGTGCTTGAATCAGCCCCTTTTGCTTGAGGTCCTCAAGCAGGTCCATCTGCCGTCGCATCGTGTCCGTCCATTGACCGTTCATCATGCAGTGAATTTGCACCAGATCGATATAATCGGTGTTGAGTTCCTTCAGGAACCGCTGGACCGCCTTATCGGCGTCAGTGCGATCTTCCGCGGGAATGCCCGACGGATGGAACCACACCTTTGTCACGAGCACGTAGCTGTCCCGCGGCTTATCGCGCAATGCCCGGGCCACATACTGGTGCGAACCGTAAAGGTCGGCATTATCGAACAATCGGATGCCTGCATCGTACGCACAACGAACGATTCGCTCCGCATGATCCGGTCCCCGCCGCGTGATGTTGGACTGCCGATTGAATGCCCGCACGCCGAAGCCGATCCCGATACGGGTCGCCTTGAGGTGCTTCCCCAACGGAACCATCGCGACGGGGTCAGTCGAAAAACTGCTTGTATCCGCGCGTGCCGGCCGCTGTGCCGCGAGGTGGCTTTCAAGCCATAATCCGGCACCAACGGTGGCTGTATTGGCAAGGAAGGAACGTCGATCGAGCGACATCAGCAATCTCCCTCTGCTGGACAAATGAAAACTGGTTTCTGGTTTTTGAGTCAACGTTTCAAAGGGACGCTTCATTCTATCGGGGGGTGGGGAGTTCGGCAACTTTATACACGGTTTGCGTGATGACAAATCCCACCCGTTGATAGAGGCGGATCGCTCCTTCATTTTCAGCGGTCACTTCGAGAAAGACTCGTGGAGCCCCCGCTTCCTGAAACCCTTTCAATGCTCGGTAGAGCAACCCCCGTCCCACGCCTTGATTCCGGTGCGGAGGAGTGACGCCGACATTCTGAATACTTCCAATCCCGGTATTCGGATCCAAAATACCCTGGATCGTGCCGCAATATTCGCAGACACCGTCGTTCGCAGATCGTCCGCGAAACACGGCCAGCCAGGTCGCCTGGGGGAGAAAGCCCGGCTTACGAACGATCGCCAACATCAGTCGTCGGCAGCTTGCCTCATCGAGAAAGCAGGGGAACACGTTGGCATCAATTTCCCCGCGAAAACTGATGTGTTTCACCCGGGCGTGAATGTCGAGCAGGTCTGGCTGCCACGGCAGAAAAGTGTATCCCTCGGGCACCGCGGGCTCTTCCAGGACGCGATTCTGTAAGTCGATCTCCATTCGGTATCGTTTAAAATACGTCCAGCCCATGCCGCCGTGTCCCTTACTTGAGATCAGCAGGGAGTGACATCGACCTAAACTCAGTCTAGGTCACCCCTGGGTTTCGGTCAACGTGACCGGGAGTCTCACGGATGGCATGTCCCCCAACGAGGGCGCCAGGCAGGGGCTTGACGGGGAACAGGCCAAAAGAAGACGGTTCACGGCGTCAAAAACAGGCGAGTTTGACGCTGGTCAAAGCTGTTCCCTCATGATCCGACCGGCTATTCCCTGGCTTCACTGCATCGGACTCACTTTCATTTTTTTCTCAGACCAACCGAGACGCCTCGCGGCCGCAACAGGAGCCTCCCAATCCGCCGTTGTCCGCACCTTGAGCTCAACGCGACTTCCATCGGCAGCGAGCAACACGGCCTGTGGAACCTCCATGACTCGCGATATGTTGAGGATGTAGGGGCCCTCGCGATGCGTTGACGGAATGTCTCTCAGGATGAGCTTGTCCACCGGCTCAAAAACACTGGCATAGCATGCCAGGACCCCGAAACGTCCCTGGGCTTTGACCGTCAGGGGCAACCCTTTCCATGCGTTTTGCCCGCGAATTGCCTGAATTGCCCGGATGATGTCAAAGACGCGCATTCCGTCGCTGGTTTGCCCGATGAGCATGAATCGCCGTTCGATCTGAGTTCGTTTCTTTGCATCCGAATTCCAGGCCGTCGGGCCGATACCTCGCGGCAACAGGAGAACCAGCACCGTGCCGGGCGCATTCGTTATCCGTGACTTCACCTTCTGCCACGCTTCTTCGCTCCCCTGAAGGGTTTTCTCTTCATCGGTGACAAGGTCCGGGCTGAGGATTTCAGAGAAACGCGGTTTTAAACTGGACAGCCACCGGGACCAATCGTCCTGATCGAGCACCTCGATTTCTATTTGCCTGGGCGTTCCGTCTGGGGCGCGTAGACAATAAACGGGCAGAACGACCTCATCCTGCACCGGAAGTTCCGCCCTGACCAGCCGGATTCCCTCGGCCTCCGCCTCCTTCGCATTATTCCAGGACGGCGGGGGCAGGTTGGTGGGCCAGCCTCTGAAACATTTCTCTTTCAACAAGCTGACCCACCGAGCCTTAAGTTCTTCCCAGTGTGAAGCATTTTCCGGGAAGACAATCGGTGCAGCAGGCACGAAGTGCTCGTGAATGGTTGTATTGAGCTGATCCTCGGGAATCTTGTCCAGTACCTTCAGCTCTTGAGGCGTGAAAACCTTTTCCACGGGATCATAGACTTCCCGCTCCCTGCCCAAAAGATGACGATCGATCCATCGGAAGGCGGCTTCCTGTATAGGTGGAATATCATCGTGCGCAGCTTTGGTAATGAAAATGCCGATTTTATCCTCGGCGTTGTACAGTCGATAAATCCTGCGTGCGGCTTCGTACACCCGGCGAACGCCATCCTCCGGAAAAATGGGGTCATGATCACCATTGACGATTAAAAGCGGCCGGGGAGCCACCAGAGCAGCAACCATCGGATAATCCCAAAGGTATGTGTTGACGAAATACATGCAATCGCAGTGTCCCTCCACGCAGCCATCGACAACGTGATTCTGGAGATCTGTGATACCGGCCACGGGAACCGCCACCTTGACACGCGGATCGATGGCGGCAATCCACCAACTGTAGGCTCCGCCCCCACTGCGACCGGTCACACCAATCCGTTCTGGGTCGACTTCAGCGCGGGTTTGCAGGTAGTCGATCGCCCTCACACAGTTCCAGGCTTCAACCCCCGCCGGAGTATAACCACGGTTGTTCCACCACCACATTCCGTAGCGATAGGTCCCGTGGTGGATGCCCTCAATTTCTCCGAGTTGCAGGCTGTCCAGTACAAGGCAGGCGTATCCGTGCCGCGCAAACCAGACGGCATGAAAATGATAGTGCACCTTGTTGCCGTAGCTCACGTTATCGATCTTCACCTGGGCGTGACCACACAGATAAAGAACGGCGGGAACCCGACCCGAAATATTCTTCGGCAAGTACAAATTGGCGGTGACGTACAATCCCGGAAGGGATTGATAGTACAACTTTTCCACGCGAAAATCCTCTCGCTCAATCGTGCCTGTGACCGTCACTTTCAGATCACTTTTCGCCGGCCAGGGATCGAGCCCCAGCATCTCACGGAGTTGACGACGGTATTCCTCACAGCGGTTTTCCCAGTCCGCTCGCGTTTTTATATCAGACAGACAGCGGTCTCGAAGTATGGCAACTTCGTGCTCGAAGTACCGGCTGAGCATGGCGTCGCCCGGAAGAGGCCCCAGCGGCCGCCACTCCGGCCGCGGTTGACCAAACAACACGTTGTCGCCGAAAACCACAGCCATAAATACGAGTCCCCAAACGACCGAGTGCCCAAGATTGCGTCTTCCAGCGTTCATAGCCATCTCCTCTTTCCATGCACCTCTTTTCATGCAACGGATTGCATCCACACAGGCAAAACCGCTCGCGGAGGGGCAGGGGCAAGCCATCCCAGCACACCGGCCACTCGCGCGTCCAATATTGGACCAACCAGAGGCAGCCCTCACAAGATACCGGCTTCCCTATCTTCACTAACATCATGAAACGTCTCACGTTTCTGCTTGAATCCTCACAGCTTAAAAGTTAGCCTAAACATGACCAAGAAGGTCACCGTTTGCTGCAGGTTCGACGCTTGCCGGTTGTCGCTGTAGAGGGTTCCGCTTCTCCCTCGCAATGACAACACCGGGCCCGAGATACCTGCGAGTGTTTCTGACCAACTGCTCTATCACGCTGACGGGAGGACAAACTATGAAGACCGCGCTCTCTGTCGTGTCTGGCGGATGTGCCTGCTGTGTCACACGCAGGCGTTTTCTGGCTGGATGTGCGGCCTGTGCTGCTGCCACGTCGGTGATTCGGCCATCTCCGCGGCAGTCCTACGGGTCGGAATCCACCCGGCTGCGAATCCGCCTGATTTTTGCTCTTCATGGTCCTGTTCAGGAACGCCCCGACTGGCCGAACAAGGGTTTCGACTTCCGGCCGGTTATGGCTCGAATCGAAGAAACGCTCAAGAATGGTTGCCCGGATACGGACTTTGTCCCGGCCATGGCTAACGGTCCGGCAGCGGCCGCGAAGATCGTCGAGGAAGACACAGCAAACCCGCCTGATGGTTACATTGTTTACCAGATGAATTGCTGGAACCGCGTTGTGCAGACAATTGCCGACACGGGCAAGCCGGTGCTCTATGTTGATTTCCAGTTCGGAGGGAGCGGCGGCTTCCTCGTGTACACGGCGAGTTTCCTCCGCCAGAACAAGCCGAACGTGGCGTTTGTGGCGTCATCCAACATGGACGACCACGTGGCGGCCGCTCGGTGCTTTCAAATTGTAAAAAACGGTGGTTCGATAGCAGATTTTGTCGCTGCGGTCACCAAAATCCGGCGTGAGAAGACCCCAGCTGCCGGTGATCTGACATCCCTGCCAGATGCTTTGAACCCACTCTCACCGGAGGATACGCTCAAGGCCATCAAAGAAGCCAAGATTCTTGCCGTGGGAGGTGGTTGGCCGGGGATCTCCGACGCCATTCAAAAAGAGCTGGGTGTGCCCGTCATTCCGGTACCCTTCGAGGAGCTGAACAAAGCCTGGGAAACCGCAGACAAAGACGAGGCCCGGGAGATCG
>NZ_JACIYL010000113.1 GCF_014359955.1 Thermogutta sp.
AACGCTGACAGTCTGCAAAAATGTGCTGTGTTCCGACAGCCGTTTGACGACCTCCAACCAATTCCGGATCAGGGGCAACCAGTTCGGCTGTTTGCCCCCGGCAAATTCGTGGATCACCAACTGGAGGGCTTCCCCCAGTACGGTCGAAGCCTGCCGGATCGTTCGACACAGTTGGGTCAAACCAGCCCACAGTTGTTCGATGGTGTCGTCAGGAAGATGTTTGAGATAGCTCGCAATGTTCCCGTCAATGAATGTACCGAGTTCCCGTGTTTGGGCTTGGAACGCGGCGTGGTCTTGAAACAAGGCTTCAATCTCTTCGGTGGCGGGAAGCTCGGGCCCGGTTTGGGCCCACACCAGGCTTTGCTTTCGATCGGGAGTCAACTCGACATGCCAATCCGCGAAGAATTCCAGCTCGTCCTCAGACAGCGGAAAATGCGCTCTGGGGCCTTCCTTCGGCAGCCACCGGTATTTGGAAGCACGTTTGTTAACCTTTTGAGCGATATGAGCGGCCGTCCCGGTGTATCCGCCAGGCAGTGTACGGTCCACCCGAGTTTCTGCTTCGCGAACGTCGCAGAGTTCTTTTTCCAACCGTGCTATTTGATCACGGCAGTCGCGAAGCTTTTCGGAAAGCCTTACGATTTCGGCGTTTTGAAAGAGTTCGTCCCACTGTTCGGCCCTGCGGACAATCCGTTGGACCGAGTCCTCCATGAGTTTGAGCTCGCTGCGCGAGTTTCCCAGCGCGATGACGCAGAGATCCCGAATGTCCTCCGGTAGCATGTCACGGAGCACCGTCAAAGCCTTTGCCGACTGGGCCGTGATCAACAGGCGATGCCCCTGAGCAAGGAGATGACAAATGAGGTTCGCGATCGTTTGGCTCTTACCTGTTCCGGGTGGGCCTTTCACCAGCACGCACGGCTGTTCGGAAAGCCGTTGGGCAATCCGACGTTGCTGGTCATTCGATGGTAAGGGAAAATAGAGTTCTGTCTCCGGGACAGGGGAGCGAGGCGATCTCCTGGAAGTTTTGCGATTACCTTGAGATCCCGAAACGAGGTCGGCTTCTTCGTGGGCCGCAGCTCTTCCTTCTAAAAGCAGCGTCTGCCATGGTCGAGTTTCGCGCAGACGGCCTTCCTCAAATCCCGTGATAAGCTGAAGGACCGTCTCTTCATAGCCTGTGAAAACGCGACGCCGCAGGGCAAGGGCCGGAGCGAAACGAAGACTTAAGGGGGCCTGTCTTTCGCCTCGAGGCGACATCGCTACCGGATCGATCACGATCTCCGGAGAAAGGTGGTTGCCCACCAGATTCAGTAATTCCTCGATGAGCGTCCGCTGGGTGAGATTACAGTCGAGCTCCTGCAGTTTGTCCTGCAGAGGAGTCTTGGTAAAGTCCGGCCGAAGGTGGGAAGGGAGAAACGTGAGATCGAGTTTGAACTGGGTAAAGTCCCACGAAGGCCGCACCAGGAGTTTCCCTCTGATGGGTTCGAGGACAATGTCGGCCGGGGCCACGAATAAGTGGCGGCGGTAAAACTGGCCGTCGATAATTCCTTCCAGCAGTCCGAACGCCATAACCAGTTCGGACGTCTCGTCGGTACTACTGGAAAGACGTCGCATCAAATCCAGTTGCGAATAGAGACGCTGGCTTTCGTACCACAGAGAGTAGCCCGCATGCCAGGGGCGCCACTTTTCCAGATAATGGGCGAACGCTTTCTGTACCTCCGGGTGATCCTCGAGGCGTTCCCACGCTATCGAGTCGTCTTCGTTCTGTTCCCTGGCAGAACTGAACAGGGGAGCCGGGGGATGCGTTGGCGACGGGATTTCTGAAAGGAGTTTGGGCTCGTTTTCTGACGGATGGCGCAGCGAATACGGATAATCCGCAATCCAGGGCTTCAGTTGCTCCGGAGGATCCGGCATTGCCGGTTCCCTCAGCTTTTGCATTTCCAACCACAGCTCAATATCCGTTTCGCTCTCGTTATTCTCACGAAGCAAAGGAGAATAAATCCCCTGGGCACCGCGTTTGAGTGCCCCATCCAGATCTGCCCACCACAGGAGATGGTCATCCTTCGAATAGGTGGTGCCGCTCCGCCGTCGGAGTCCAGAGTAATCCCGTAAAAACTTCAGAGTTGCCAATGTTTTTTCTCGAAGAGTTGGTGTTGTCATTGGCCTGTCCACTTTTCAGAAAATTTTTGATGGTTGGATGAGGTTGTCCACCTTGATGGCCCGAAGGCATGACGGGACTAAATACACTATAAATCAAACCCGACCGGACCACCAAATAGCAAAAACGGGGGGCAACCTCAGTGAACCCATCGCCCGGTAATGGCTTCAGAAGAACCGATACAACTGCGACGGACGCTTCAGCGCCCACAGACAGCACCGTTGCTCCGGTTTGCCCCATGGCTTCCTGTAAGGTGCCATAGCGGAGCCGCCTGATACCGATCGCCACACGGCATGCAAGCGAACCGCCGAGGGCACGCTTGATTATTTCGTCTCGGGGACGTGCGAACAAGCACGCAGCGTCCACAGGCGGCACCTTACAAGCCGGGGCTCAAAAGTACTGTCCACACGGACCTTCTCTCTCAAGCAGGGCGTGAACGGAAAAACACTTGTACTGCGATCCCATAGGGACGCCTGCGGAATATTCGTTTACTTCCTTCTACGTTCCATGTCTTTCGATTCTAACATTCAGAATGGCTTTTTCCGGCCGTTTGCAGGAAGCCTGCGCAGCTCGGGACAGGCTGACACGACACAAAATGCCGAGACAGATAGTGTAAACATTCGCCAGTGAATTATGGAGTGAAAAGCTCCCATTTCGTGTTTTTGGGCTAAAGAATTGAACTCGGCAAACGGGGAAAGACACCTGCAAAGCGCCGGAAGTAGTAGTCAAACTCATCACTGGTCAATCAATCGGGCTTATCGCCGACATGCGGCGTTACCCATGGAAGTCAAAACTTCGGGCATGGTGTGGAGGCAGACCAACCGGCCATTCGCAACAGTCAATTCCTTTCGATTGGGGAGGACACGAATTAGTCCACACCAGCGGACGTGTGGGTTTAGGCATTCGGAAACGCGGTTTGAGAAAAGTTTCGTTCTTCCAAAAAACCTGACCTATTTGCTTATGTCCACTGCGACAGTTGAATTGTGGCGTAGCAGATGGTATCACGTTTGCAGAATGGAATTCGTAGCGCAGTGGGAAGGACGCAACGACCACGTTCATACGTGTCGGAGGGTGTTGGGTATGTGGAGAGGTCGCGGAAAAATCGGCACAGTGTTCACGAAATGGGAAGTTATGCTGGTGCTGGTTTCGGCATGGGGGGTGTGCTCGGCCCTTGGCCAGTCCGAAGAACAGCCTCCGTGGCAGCAGACGGCTGAGGGGCTGCGTTATACCAGTACGTGGATCGGTTCTACCTGGCCAGGTGGGCCACTTTGGGTTCAGACTTCCATCAGTGGTCTAGCTGTCTTGCCTGATGGGACGTCGGTGACGTGTAGCCCGTGGGACGAAGCTCACCGTGAGAATACGATCTACGGACACGACGGAAATATCATCGCGGGTGTCGGTGGTTCTGAATCGCGTGCCATTGCAGCGGACTCGCGTTATGTTTACACGCGGGTCAATCGGACGGTCAATGGGAAGCCAATGCAGGGGGTCGCACGGTACTTCCGGGATCAGTTTTTCGAGAAGCAAGGGCCCCGGGGACTTTATTCGATGCGGTGGTGTCGACCTGCTCCGTTTACCGGTGGTGGTGGACCGGACGGCAACGAACGGTATCTTGTCGAGTCCGTGCCCTATTTGTCGGGTGCAAAGCGGATCGCGGAAGTCGCTGCTCATCCGGAGGCAGCCGAGAAGTACCGACACGCGCGACCGCAGATCACCGGCATGGCATCTGATGGCGCACTCTTAGTAGTAGCCGAAGACATAACGCACCATATTCATATGATCGACTGTGACACAATGCAGTGCGTTCGGGATATTCCTTTTCGCTACCCGGGCCCGGTCGCGCTCGTTCCTGGTGGGGGCCTTTGGGTGGTTCAGCGTCCGCAGCAGCCGGTGGAAGTGCCGGTTTGGCTGCCCTGGTCGGAGGTGGGGGAATATGTCCTGGTGGAACTGGATCGTCTTGGCCGTCCGACGGGGCGGGAAATCCGCGACGTCAAACTACCGACCGCGATTGCGGTCAGTCCCGACGGCCATCGGCTACTGGTGGCTGATAGCCATCCTGAACGCCTCCAAATCCTGATCTACGACCTTACCAGTGCGGTGCTGAAGCTGATCCGGCAGTTTGGCCAGCCCGGCGGTGTCTATGCAGGGCCGGTTCCTGGTCGACGAGGGCCCGACCGTCTTAATTACCTGTCAGGTGTGGGCGAAGATAAACACGGGTGTCTTTTTGTAACTTCGCGGGCACCGTCGGGAAGTTGGATTCGTCGCTATCAATCCGACGGCACACTGGCCTGGGAGCGATACACCGCCACGTTCATGAATGGAGCGGCTGCTGTACCGAATACCGATGGTTCACGCGTTTTGATCGGCCGTGGTGGGTCCAACTTGCTCAGTACAGACTACGAACGAGCATCCGGTCCGCTGGACGAATGGATCGCCGTCACCTGGGACCCTTATCGTTATCCGCACGATGTGCGCAAACATGGCTTCCGCCTGTACAAGTTGCCGAATGATCGCATTTACGTCGTTATCAATGATATCGAGTCTGGGACGTTGGTGTTGCGCGAAGAGCCGGGCTCTCACATCCTCGTGCCGTCGCTGTACATGAACGGCGGACAGTACCACGGAAATCCAGACCGTCTCTACCCGCCGGATCATCCGGGCAAGCATCGGTTCATGTGGCGTGATGTAAACGGCAACGGTCAAATCGAGAAAGACGAGTACGTGTTCGTTGGTCCCCACCATAATGCCAGAAAATGGGCGTTCGACAGCAAGGGCGACCTCTGGGAGTACCACGCACAGTCGAATCAAAAAGGATTGGTGCGTCACAAGCTGCAGGGGTTCGATCCGCACGGGAATCCTGTGTACGACTTCACGTTATACCGAGAGGTGGGTCGCGATCCACGCGGTAGGCCGCGCTACGAAGTCGATACCGAGCGGGTAGAGTTATTTCCAATTCCCTCCGCCTTGGACGAGTTGCGGGAGTGGATCTACGATGCGGATCGGGACGTGATGTTTTTGTTCGGTTTTCCTCCCGAACTGCCTTCGGAGTGCCGGAATGTATGGTCTGTTGGTTCGGTGGCCTTGCGGGTGGAAAACTTTACTACCGGACCGCAGGTAACGAGCCAGATCGCTTTGCCCTACGGAAAACCTGAAGAGCAGGGCAGAAAACCGGACGCCGGCAACGTGATCCGTTCCGTTGCTGTGGCTGACGACCTGCTCTTTGCGGCTATAACCAGGACCACCATGCAGGGGCAGGTGTGGGTCTGGAATACGCGAAGCGGCCGCTTTCTCGGTGTCCTGAAGCCGGGACCCACCTTGTGGGGCGAGACGTCTCTCGTTGACATTCCGGAGGCCGTCCACGCCTTCCGTCGAGGTAACGGAGAATACGTCGTTTTCGTCGAGAATAACTGGAAAAACTTACAGATCGTTTACCGTGTTCAGGTGCCGTCTATTTCTCATGGCGACTGATTTGTGTCGCACCAACGTGACGGACTCGAGCACCGCCCGTAGTCAGACAATTCATTGTGCCGTTCGCGAATACGATGGCATCTTCGCACCGATCCCAACAGGGCTCCCTGAGGTTGGGCAAAGCGAGGCTCTGAGACTGTGGGGCGTCACATCAGGCTTGAAGTTTTTTCATTGCGGGAAGTACGTTTCCTTTGTCCATTTTTTGAGCTGGACAAGAGTCTTGCGGGAAAGCGGAACTTTCAGACTCGCAAATGCCCGTCGATCTCTCTATTCGCGTTCCCTTGGGAAAACCTGCTCCCTCCGCCGCGCTTTTTGTTACCCAAGCCGTCGCCTTGGCCATTGTTGTCATTAGAGGTCGCCGTCGCGACTGGGATCGTTGACCGGGTGGTCGCCATATCAAGCTGCCGAGCTACGCTCGGACTCAAGACTCACACGCTGTTGACCGCCGAGGCGAGTCAGCGCACCATGTCAAAACGTCAGAGAATTTTTGGGATTTTCAGAGTCCGGCCGCGAAAACGCAAGCCAGTTGACTATCCCTCGCACCGCTTCCAAGTTGGCGAAGCCACTGCTGCGATGAGAAACAACCGGTAGAGGCACTTCGCTCGAATCTTTCGCGGCTTGTCTTTGGGCGTGTGCTTGCTCAATGCGCCCCAGGGTGTGATACCCGGCGGGTGTGCGGCAGCAAAAGGGCAACGAGTCACCGGGTAGGGCCAGGAACGAGTTCGGCTGGTTGGTTGGCATACATAAGAATCTCAATGGCGTTTGTGACTGCGGAACGGTCCCCGCGGTGGCCGAGCCGTGCTCGCAGTTGCTGAACGGCCATCCAGGTGTACGGTGCCTCCAGACCTCGCCGGTTGTGATAGTGGTTGTAAACTCGCTCGTACATCGGTCGGAGACGCCCTCGGGCAATGCTCGAAATACTCTTGTAATAATAGCGGCCCTGATAACTTCGGAAGGGCTCGTAAGGAACGTCGTAACCCAGATTGTAGCGCGCTGTATACTCGAATCCTTTAAGCAGGCGATTATCGAGCGCTCCGTAGAGGTCGATCCCCTGAATCCATGCGGTCTCACACGTAGCTGCGAGAAAATCGAGGCCCATCTGGGTATGGGCCTGATCGCGACCGCTTTCCTGGGCCTGCCCGGAAGGCCTGATGTAGTTTCCAATGGCGCCGTTGCCCTCTCCGTGGAGAAAGTACTCAACAGCTCTTTCGAACATCGCCCGATCGTCCAGAAAAACTCCCATCGCAATCATCGTCTGAAGCATGGCGGCGTCCCAATTCCCATTAGCCGTGGGATAGAAGTCCTTGATGAGGGGGTACCAAATTTCGCGAAGCATTCGGGCGAATTCTTTTTGCTGCTCCACAGGCCAGCCGTTCCAGGTATGTTTGATGATCTCGGCAGCGACGACATACCGGTAGCCACTCATTCCCACCAGGAGCCGGGCATCATGATTGCTGATTGATTCCAAGGTAGTCGCCCAAGCGTGCAGGATTTCCGCGGCTTTGCGGGCGTGGGCTTCCTCCCCGCTCAGCACCCAGCAAAGAGCGTGAACATAGGCCGCCAACCCGTCGGCGGTAAACTCGGAGGAACCGATGTCCGGGTGATTGGAGGGACCACGCTCCACATGGGCCCGCGGACGCGGCTCCCAGGATAACGATGCTTCTCGGGAAGACCGAAGGACGTTCCATGCGTCCCACCAGGGTTGGTCGTGTGCGGCAATCCGCTCGCGAACGAAAGCGAAAGTCGCCGCCGTGTGGGCCACACCGGGATGCACAAACTTGCCAGAGTTGCCCGGCGAACTGGTCAAATAAATTGCTGGCGAACGACCTTGACCGAGCACGCGAAAAACATTCCCGCCCGCCTCTTCCGTCCGTCTCTTCGTGTCGATCGCACTGCTGTCTGCGTCCATGTTGACCTGAAGCGATCCCTCCAGGTCAAGCCGTATCACAGTGACCACAGGATCCGGAAGTTGTGCGGGAAGAAGGAGTTCCACCCCGGCTGCAACACGCCGAGCAGACACACTTTCACCGGTGGCGAGAAGACGGGCTTCGCGGACGGGGTTTTTTAAACCCGGCAGAAGCACATGGCCGTCATCTGGACGCTCGAACAGATGTACGTAGATAATTGCTCCTTCCGCAGTGTCTTTTCGGGTACAGCGCCCCCATGCGAAAGGCCGCCATGGACTTGCCTTCGTCCCGTATATGGCTTCGCTGTTCACTTTCATCCAATTCCCGATAGCGCGAAGCCGGTCCACTGCCTGGGGCAAAAGCGTGCCGTCCCCCGTGGGGCTTACATTGAGTAGATAATTTCCCCCTTTACTGACGATGTCCACCAGATTGCGGATGAGTTGGTCACTCGATTTGAAATGAGTGTCGGACTTCTTGTACCCCCAGCTATCGCTGATGGGCATACACACTTCCCAGTCCACACCTTCCGGCGGGTTGTCAGGTATTTTCCGCTCGAAAGTTTGGAAATCGCCCGGATAGTCTTTTCCCAGTCGGTCGTTGATGATGAGACCGGGCTGTAAAAACCGGGTGGCGTAGAGCGCGTCCAGGGCCTCCTTGCTCATCTGTCGGGGGGTGTCCCACCACAGGATACTAATGGGTCCGTATTCGGTAAGCAGTTGGCGGACCTCCGGGAGCGCTTTTTCCCGGACATACACATCTGTACTCACACGTTTGAGGGTTCTGTCCCATGTGTTGCCAATTCCACCCGGATGATGCCAGTCCTGAGCCTGTGAGTCATAGAGACCGAATCGCAGACCATGTCGCCGGCAGGCCTCAGCAAGTTCGCGCACAATGTCTCGTTTGAAAGGCGTGGCCTCCACAACATTGAAACGGTTGGCCCGAGACGCAAACATGGAAAAACCGTCATGATGTTTTGCGGTGAAGACAATGTAGCGCATTCCCGCCTCTTTTGCCAGGCTTACGAGAGCGT
>NZ_JACIYL010000114.1 GCF_014359955.1 Thermogutta sp.
ATGAGCGCGTCTGGCGCGACAGCGAGATGGTGCGGGCCGGCGGCGTGCGCGACCGCCACCGCGACGAGCAGGAGCTGTTCCGCCCGACCACCCTGACCCCGGAACGCTTTGTGGAGCTGCTGGGCTACATCCAGAAGCTGCGCGACTGGCCGCAGTCCGCCGCCTTCCCTGATACGGCGCAGCGCCCCGTGGCCCCGGCCTGGCTCGCTGAGCAAACCTAAGAGTTGGCTGCCGGATGGTTGACAATTTCCCCTCGTTTCGGATCGTATTCCAGCTCTTCCTCTGGGAACAGCGTAGCGACGTTGCCGAGCATAAGAAATTCGGTAAGCGGGCCGGAATAACCGAAGTGTGACATCGTCTGCCCGCGCCCTTTGCAGGCCGCCGTCCATTCCCTTTCGTGGCTCCCTCCCCGAGGAAGGACTTGCGGTGGACCTTCCTGCTCTGATGTGCGACCCGACGGCAAAAGCACAAACGTCGAATTGTGGCCCGTAGCGTGAATCATTTGCCGAGCACCGCAGATGAGGCAGCCCGCGTGATCTTCCCATTTCTTATTGCCGGCGTCTCCCCAATCCAGTTTCTTTCCCATCAACTCCTCGACATGGGCTCGCCGTCCGGGAGCGCCGGCCCCGTTGAACCACTCAAAGCGCACAGGCGGAAGATTGCCCCGCGCCGGTATCTGCCAGCGAACGATTTCCCACCGGGGAAAGGTGTGCTGCGTTCGGCTGTGCACCTCGGCTACGACTCGGATGCGGCCTTCGCTGCCGGGTTGCCATAGCGAGTTGATTCGCAAGCCCATGAAGGCCATATTCGCAGAATGCGACGCCCAGTTCCCCAGGTTGCCGGTGGCAAAATCCCGCCACACATGCCAGTTCAGCCACTGTTCGTGAAACGGCCGATCCGGGGCAGGTCCCAGCCAAACATCCCAATCGACATAATCAGGAACAGGTTGTTCACCGCTGGGCAACGGCCGTTCACCTGAACCCCCACTGTCTTTCCAGACATAGACTTCGTGGACATCGCCGATTGCCCCAGATTGAACGAGTTCCACTCCTCGGCGAAAGGCATGGGTGGCGGTTCCCTGATTCCCCATTTGTGTGACCACACCAAACCGAGCGGCGGCTTCCCGGAGCACACGCGCCTCCCATACATCGTGGGTGAGAGGTTTCTCACAGTAAACGTGTTTCCCGAGGCTCATGGCCGTGTACGAAATCACGGCATGATTATGGTCCGGCACGGCCACCACAACAGCATCGATACGATTCGCCATCGTATCGAACATCCGTCGAAAATCTCGGAACTTGGGAACGGAGGGGAATCTCGCAAAAGCGGCCGCGGCGCGGCGTTCATTGACATCGCACAGCGCTACGACATTTTCCCCAATCTGCGGAATCGCCTGGACGAACCACGAGCCCCGTCCGGATACGCCGACCAGAGCGACGTTGAGGCGCTCGTTGGCTTGATAGGTGGTCGCGCTCGCCGCAGACTTTAAGATGGTCACCCCAGAGACGCTCAGCCCAGAACGCGACACCAGGGCCAAAAAATTGCGACGACTGACACGGCGACCCATATGTCAATCCTCCCCTGAACACGGAAATGGCCAAGCTGATCACCGACGGCGATCAGTGTAATACGCCCCGGTGCCAGCTACAAGCGTGTGCGAGACATCGTTGGCCAAAAGATCGGGATATTCCGCATCAAGACGGAGACCGGAAAAGAAGGTGAATCCGTTGGATTCCCCGGGGCACGACTTGCAGATCGCCTATGTCTACTCATCTTCGGGAACTGCCCACCCAGCGCCTTTGTAGAACTTCCGATTGAGCACAGGGCAGTAGGAAGTCCACGTCCCATCTGGGAGCGGATCCCCCTGAATCCTCTCCAGGCAGGCGGCCATTCGGGAGTCAAGGTAGTCCAGGCAATGGAGTGCTACCGCTTCGGGCGTCATCGGAAGTCGAAAGCTTCCGAATTCGTACTCGCCGTGATGGCTCAGGATCATGTGCTTCAGACGAAGCCGCAACTCGCTGGGAAACTGTTCTCCAAGCAACTCTTCTGCTTTGGGAATGGCCTCATTGAGCATTTCCAATCCCAGGGCCAGGTGCCCCAGCAGTTGACCTTCATCCGTGTAGTTGGATTCAAAATCGGCCGCCAACTCACCCGTTTTTCCGATATCGTGCAGAAAAACCCCCACCAGGAGAAGGTCCCGATTGACCGCCGGATATAGTGGCGCCATAGCCTGCGCAAGTTCCAGCATAGTCACCAGATGAACCACGAGTCCTCCGGGGTAAGCGTGGTGAAAACTGACTCCAGCCGGGACCTTGGCAAGTTTTGCCATGAAATCTTCATCGGTAAGGAAAACTTCCAAAAGCGCTCTCAGGTGGGGATTTTCCACAGATCGAAGGATCTGGGCTAAATAGTTAAGATTCTGGTCCAGCTTTTGCTGAGTCAGCGGAAGGAAATCGGCAGGGTCAACTTCCTCGGCCGGGACCGGTTTCACTCGAGACAGAATAATCTGGAGATTCCCCTGGTAAACCTGGGTGACTCCTTCCACTCGGACATAACCGCCGGGAACGACACGTTCCAGGAGGCTCTGGTCGGCGTTCCATAGACGAGCATCAACGGAGCCCGTGCGGTCCGACAGCCTCATCTGAAGATACAGGACCCCGTTGCGATTGGGCCGCATTTGACGGCTCGAGACGAGGTAAATCTCGTTCACCGTTTCTTCCGGCCGAAGATGACTGACAAATTTGCGGCTCATTGGTTCTGCCTTGCAGCTTTGTGAACACTTACAACGTATTGATCCCTGGAAAGGACGGAGACTGGGGCTCAATGCGCATCGAGCTGGCGATGCAGTGGAAGCACGCTGGATGACGTTCTCGAGCTACGGAACCCCTCAGTGTAGAAGACACGTTCCCAAGCGGTCAACCCACGTGACCTTGTAGGAACCTGGGCGGCTGGTCTAAAATCACATTTTCTTAAGACTCGCCGGGGAGTGCAGAACGATCAAAGAATGTTCCCGGTCCCTGAGTTCGGATGTGGAAACATTCCGCCCGAACTTGGGTCATCCCGAGAAAAAGTTCTGGCAGGACTGCTGGATGGCAGAGAATTGCCAAGATTTTTGGCCTTTCATTTGAAAATGTGACTGAAGGCGATTGAGGCATGTTGTGGTCCAAAACGTTCATCCCCACGCTTAAAGAGACCCCGGAAGGGGCCGAGATTCCCAGCCATGTGCTCATGCTACGGGCGGGACTCATCAACCAGGTCATGGCTGGCGCGTACACGTACCTTCCGCTCGGGTTGCGTGCGCTGCGGAAGGCTGAGCAAATTGTTCGAGAAGAGATGGACGCGGCAGGGGCGGTGGAGTTGCTCATGCCGAGTTTGAGCCCCTTGTCCCTCTGGGAACGCACTGGCCGTGATAAGGCGTTCGGGGATGTCCTCATTCGGGTTGAGCTCAAGCGGCAGAATCGAAAAGTGAATGCTGTTCTGGGGCCCACGCATGAAGAAATTGTGACCGATTTGGTGGCTCACCATATTTCGAGCTACCGCCAGCTCCCCATCACGCTCTATCAGATCTCCCCGAAATTCCGCAATGAGGAGCGGCCCCGTTTCGGCGTGCTGCGGACGAGTGAGTTCCTCATGAAGGACGCGTACAGTTTCGACACGTCGCTTGAGGGCCTCAACCGCAGTTACGAAGCGATGTATCGCGCCTATTGCCGCATTTTTGACCGGTGTTGCCTGGCCTATATTCCGGTGGAGGCCGAGAGCGGTCCAATCGGTGGGGAGGCCAGTCACGAATTCATGGTGCCGGCCAACAATGGTGAGGACAAGATCGTCCACTGTGCTGCGTGTGGTTACGCCGCCAATCTTGAACGTGCCGAGATCGGTCCGCGAAGGGCGGAACAGCCGACGACAACCGAGCCGGCTCCCCTCGAGCGAGTCCCGACTCCAGGTGCCAGTTCGATCGATCAGGTCAGCCGGTTTTTGAACTGTCGTCCCCAGGATTTGATCAAGACGCTCATTTATCTGGCCGACGGCCAACCGGTTGCCGTCCTCATCCGCGGAGACCACGAGGCGAACGAAAACAAAATTCGTCGCGCTTTGGGTGCAAAGGAAATCCAGCTCGCCGACCCGACCACCATCGAACGTGTCACCGGTGCACCGGTTGGATTCGCAGGTCCTGTAGGACTCAAAGAAAAGGTCACGATTATCGCGGATTATGATATTCAGTTCATGCGCAACGCGGTTACGGGTGCAAATGAGGCTGACACCCACTTGAAAGGGGTCAATCTTGGACGGGATTTCAACGTTGAGCGTTTTGCGGACCTTCGTTGTGCCCAGGACAACGACCCCTGCCCCCGGTGCAGTGGGATCCTGCGGCTCAGGCCGGCCATCGAGGTGGGGCACGTGTTCAAATTGGGCACGAAGTACTCGGAAGCTCTGTCTGCCCGGTTCCTTGACCCAAGTGAACAATTGAAACCGATTATAATGGGCTGCTACGGCATCGGTATCAACCGAATTCTCGCCGCTCTCATCGAGACTACTCACGATGAAAATGGCATCATCTGGCCGGTGGCACTGGCACCGTACGAGGTCGTCATTGTGCCTGTGAATGTGGCCGATGAAAAATCACGCGAAGCGGCATTCCAGCTTTATGATGCCTTCCGAAAGGAGAATATCGAAGTCATTCTGGATGACCGTGACGTCAGGGCCGGGGTCAAGTTCAAGGATGCCGATCTGATCGGATTTCCGATGCGCGTGGTGGTGGGTGAACGAGGACTCGCTCAGGGAAATGTGGAAGTGAAATGGCGGTGGGAGAAGACCCCGCAGCTCATGCCGCTGGACAAGGTCGTGGCGGAAGTTGCCGGGTGGATCCGCGAGGAAAGAAAAAGCGGTGCCCGCTTCAAAGCGGCCCTGTATGGCAGCGACGAATAGGGAATCGGTTCGATTCTCGGGAGTTTTCTGCTTTGGCTGGTTGGATTCGGACGCGCTGTGTCGCACCGGTTGCCGTCCTGACGAGGGCAAGTGCTCAGCACGCCCAGTCTGGAAAGCATCCAAAATCGTTCGATGACCGAGAGGCTCCGTTTGCCGATCCGTCCGGGAACAGGAAAGAGGATCATCCCTGGGCACATTTTATGGCAGGCGGCAGATTTTAAATCCCGTGCCGAAGTGACGATGACGGATGCCAGAGTGACACATCGATTTATCGCTTGAGCGGCACGCGGGATCCGCCGACCTCAACGACGATTCGGCCCATCACTTCCCCGTTGAGAATTCGGTCGAACCACATCGGTAACTCTTTGAGGGGGACGATTTTTCGAATGCGATCGAGCTTTTCGATGCGCCAGGGGCCGGCAAACTTTTCCCAGATGGCGGCCTTTTTTGCCAGGGGTTGCCAGGCTGCATCGATTCCCGCGAGGGTAACCCCACGCAGGATAAACGGATAGACCGTCATTCGCAGGTGAGCACCGCCGGCCAGACCGCATGCGGCCACACAACCAGAATGTTTCGTCGCGCGGAGGATACTGGAGAGCATGTCGCCGCCTACAGTATCCACCCCGCCAGCCCAGCGACCGGATAGCAGGGGTTTTTCAGGATCGGCCAGCACGGCGTCGCGCCCCACCACGGATTTCGCTCCGAGTTCGCGTAGCATCTCATGGGCATGGGCTTTTCCTGTCACGGCAACAACGTCAAACCCCAGCTTGCCTAAAATGGCGACGGCGATCGACCCAACTCCCCCTGACGCTCCGGAAACGACGATCTGGCCCCTTTCCGGACTGATACCGTGGGTAAGCAGACTGTCAACGCACAGACCCGCCGTAAGGCCAGCCGTTCCCAGTGTCATTGCGTCGAGGAAGTCCAGTCCCTCGGGCAGCGGGAGCACCCAATCAGCGGGGACCCGCACGAACTCCGCGTAGCCGCCCCAGCGCTCCGCCCCCAATTCGTATCCGGTTACAATGACCGGATCGCCCGGCACAAACTCATAGACCCCGCTCTCTTCCACAGCTCCCGCAACATCAATTCCAGGAATGTGTGGGAATTTTTTGACAACCCCCGGATGGCCCCGCGCGGCAAGTGCGTCTTTGTAATTGAGCGACGAATAGGCCACCCGAATCAGCACTTCTCCCGGCGGAAGCTGGGAAGATTGCGTCCGCTGGATGGCAATCTTGACTTGACCGTCGTTTGACTTTGTAACGACAAGGGCCTCGAAATCCATAAATGCTCCGCGGTGTCATTCGACTGGCACAACGGGACAGTTGGCCCGTCCCAGCAGGAGGCAACATCCGCCAATAAGAGTGCGCCCCGCGTGGGAGGTGGTCCCAACGTGCGCGTCGCGCCGATTAATTGTCGGGCTTCATCAGGGAAAAACGAACAAGGCGCTCGCTGTTGCGGCGTCTCAAAGCCCCAGCACGTCTCGCATCCCATAAAGCCCTGGCGGCTGTTTTACGATGAACCGGGCAGCAGCCAGGGCCCCTTTGGCGTAGGCGTCCCTATTGGTGGCGCGAACGGTGATTTCCAGTGTTTCCCCGAGCAGGCCGAAGACAATGGTGTGTTCGCCTGGATTGTCTCCCACACGTACGGCGTGGTAGCCAATTTCCTCGTGCGGTCTTCGGCCGGGACGTCCCTGGCGCCCATGACGATGGACGATTTGGCCCATGATCTGCGAGATCAATTTGCCAAACTGCAGAGCCGTCCCACTCGGGGCGTCTTCCTTAAAACGGTGATGACGTTCAATGATTTCGACGTCCGCATCTTTGTCTTTGAGGGCCTCGGCAGCCATCTGGCACAGTTTCATCGCAACGTTGACCGCGAGGCTCATGTTCGGGGAGTGAATGACTGGTACAAATTCCGCAAGCTCCGCCAGCGCGCGGTCCTGCTCAGGTGTAATCCCCGTGGTTGCAAAGACAAGAGCGAGACGGTTCTTGCGGCATGTGTTGATGATGCTGTCAAACCCGCTCACATGGGAGAAATCAATCAACACGTCCGCTTCCCCTCGAAACTCCGCAGAGAGCGGAACCCCGAGAGGTTCGCGTCCCGCTACAGCTCCCGCGTCTTGTCCCAATTTGGGGTGATCGGGGGCTTCCAGGGCCCCGACAATGACGAAGTCGGGCTCCTCGGCAGCCAGAGCAATCACCCGTTGTCCCATGCGACCGGCAGCCCCCGAAACGACAACGCGTATCTTCTCCATATCCTTTCCTTTGCGGTTCTAGCAACTCCTCGCAAACGTCTTTACACCACATACCTTCGCAAATGCGTCGGTAATATATCCAATGCGTTTTTCTCCGCCCCCGCCATTACTCCGCGAAATTGCGTGCAACAGGTTGTTGGAAACAGGACGTGTTCTCTTGAGTGTGCTTCCAGCTTCCGTTTGCGACAGCTTCACCCGTACAGGT
This sequence comes from Thermogutta sp., assembly GCF_014359955.1. Lineage (GTDB taxonomy): Bacteria > Planctomycetota > Planctomycetia > Pirellulales > Thermoguttaceae > Thermogutta. The sequence continues at coordinate 7,386 of NZ_JACIYL010000114.1, forward strand.
GAATGGCTTTGATGATTTCGTTCAAATCGTTGGCTACGCTCACGGCGCGATTGGCGAAGGTGGCTCGTCGCACCCCGCGTTTGCCGAGCACCTCGTTGAACATTTGCTGATCCGTGGTGTGATAGGCAACTGTCGCGGTAGGGTCCTTCAACTGATGACCGGTAAGGATGCAGACAACCCGTTCGTCTTTTGCGATAACCCCCTCACTGACCAGTCGTTTGGCCCCGGCCACACTCGCCGCGCTCGCCGGCTCACAGCCGAGACCACCGGCGCCAACCTGGGCTTTCGCATCCAGGATTTCCTGGTCCGTCACCTCGCGAACCACCCCCTGGCAGACTTCCAGAGCCTGTAAACATTTCCAAAAATTGACGGGTCGGTTAATTTCAATGGCGCTGGCGATTGTCGAGGCACGGCGTCCCTCGCGATCCATTTCTCCGTAGAACTGGGAGAGTTTTTCCGCATCAACCCGTCCTCCATTCCAGCGGAGCCCCTCACATTCGTAAAGGCGGTAAAGGGTATTAGCGCCAACGGCGTTGATAACTGCCAGTCGAGGCACCTTCTTGATCAGCCCCAGGTCCCGCAATTCACGAAATGCCTTCCCAAAGGCGCTGCTGTTTCCCAGGTTTCCACCAGGGACAACAATCCAGTCGGGGACCTCCCACCGGAGCGCTTCCAGCACCCGGAACATAATGGTTTTCTGCCCCTCCAGCCGGAATGGATTGACACTGTTTACAAGGTAGATTCCCAGCGAGCGGCTGACCTCTTGCACTCGCTTCATCGCGTCGTCGAAATCCCCCGCAATTTGTACGGTGAGTGCCCCATAGTCGAGGGCCTGCGCCAACTTTCCATACGCAATTTTTCCGGATCCGATGAAAATAATGGCCCGCATCAAACGCGTCACAGAACAATAGAGGGCCAGCGACGCGCTGGTATTTCCGGTCGAAGCGCAGGCCGCCCGGGTGGCTCCCACCAATCGGGCATGCGTGAACGCAGCGGCCATCCCGTTGTCTTTGAAGCTTCCGGAGGGATTGAGGCCCTCGTACTGGAGAAAGACGGATCCCGGCCGAAGCCCCACATATTCAGCCACTGGGTCTGATCTCTGAAGGAGCGTCTGTCCTTCGCCGATTGTCACGCATAT
>NZ_JACIYL010000115.1 GCF_014359955.1 Thermogutta sp.
CGTGAAATACTGCCATTTTGCCTGTGTTGGTGATCTCGGATTTGCTGGGATTGTCAATTGGCTGCATGCATCCAGGATTGCCTTCGACGCAGAAAATACCGGCATTCCCCCCTTTTGAATGGCACTGGGGCGTAAGGGAATCGCCGCCGAGAGATCCAAAGCTGGCCTACATTTCAGTATCACAGAACGCAGCAGTGCGTTCCGTTGTTCCGGGATAACGGAATGCAAGGGAAAAAGTTCGTGGCGTAACCAGCCGACTGCCCGTTTGCATGCTCCGTGGGTTTGCCGGACGGGTCGGCATGTGAATTGATGAAGGTCAGGGAGACGCGAAAGGTAAACCAATGCGGGCCGAGTTGATCAATCCGTTCATGCGGTCACTTCAGAAGACGTTTACCACGATGCTCAACTGCCCCGTCCGGCGGACGAGTTTGGCGGTCAAGGAAGACTGCCGGGCATGCCACGAGGTGAGTGGCGTCATCGGGCTGACGGGGAAGGCCGTCGGGGCGGTGGTTCTCAGTCTGTCCAAAGAGGTGGCCCTCAAAGCCGCTTCGACTCTCCTGTGCACGGAGATGTCCGAAGTCAACGAAGATGTGCTGGACGCTGTGGGAGAGCTCACTAACATGGTGGCGGGGGGCGCCAAAGCTGAACTCGAAGAGTTCCAACTGGCCGTCAGTCTGCCCAACGTGATCACTGGAAAGCAGCACGAAGTCCACTTTCCTTCCAACGTGGTGCCCATCTCCATTCACTTCACGTGCGATTGGGGCGATCTGTCGCTCGAGGTCGGCCTGGCATTGCTTCCCAGTGCCGAAGGGCTTTCTGCGCCCAGGGAGCAACTCCTGGGGCAATCGACCTGATAACCGGGCTCGTCGGCGTGGTGAGAGCGAGGGGACGGAATGTTTCCAGTTTGGTCCATCGGCCGCGATGAAACCTTGGGTGATACCTTTGACTCGGCAAAGGCCTCCTCATAACCACGCCACGGGTTCAAAACCAAGGCCCACCCCGTTCAAAACCCCTGTTCCCACGGTTCCGTCGGTAATCCGGAACATGGAAGGGTAGCGGTCTTCCCAGCCGCGATTGGCCGCCGGACAGTACTGTCGAGCGTTGCCTTCGATGGCGGCCACGCCGGGAATGCGGGCGGCCAGCGAGGCCGAGTGAAGGAAGGAATAGCCCGGGCAGGTGAGGTCCTGCACGCACAGGAAAAGTTTGTATTTTTGCGCGGCTGCCGCCATAAGAAGGGCTTCCGAGTGGCCCTTGCAGGTCTTCAGCGCCACTCCCGAGTAGCCCATCTCGCGACTGAGAAGAAGACTTTCAAAATCCACGAGAGACTCATCGATCACGACGGGTTTGAGTTCCGCTGCGCGGTGCATCCGATTCTCAGGGTGGGCACGCAGATCGCGATGGGTGGGCTGCTCGATGTACTGAAGACGATCGAAGGCCTCGGGTGAGTGCTCCCTGATACGCGCAAGGAATTCCAGCACGTATTCGACGTTCTGGCAGCGTTCGTTGAAGTCGGCCGAATAGAACCATCTTTCGCATCCTCGCCTGCGCTGTGTTTCGGCAGTCACAGCGTGGATCTCCAGAACCCGTTCCACATCCCAGCGGAGATCATCGCCATTGAGCTTGATTTTGAGGTGCGTCAGACCATTGAACATGATCCACTCGGGGAGTGTTTCCGGGAGTCCATCGTTGAGACGCTCCCTGATATCCGCATCTGTGAGGGGATCCAGCGCTCCTACCAGATGATAGAGCGGCATCCGCGGTGTCGGTTCGCGATGAGTGTATTGATCGAGATACTCGCCGCGAAACTCTGCAGACAGGTAATGGGACAGATCTGCGTTGACAAATTCTTTTCCCAGCACATTGTAGGAGTTCTGTTCCAGAGCTCGGCCGTAGGCGTCATGGAGCGCGGCTTCAAACGGGCTGGCGGCAACGAACTGGGCCAGCCGCGGCATTCGTTCGGGCAGACGCAGATGTTCCTCGACGGATCGCGCCACGTAGTCGTAAGCAGATGACCATTCCTCGGTGATTTCGAGAGGATGACCGGTACCTTTGTACTCTCCCAGCCAGGCCTGGAAATGACTGCCGAAAAGAACCATTGCCTGAAGGGTTTTGTCCGGGGGCAGTGTTTGGCTCGGCCAGGCCCAGACATTTCCCACCGGCATGGACCCAAACCCCCGAGCCCGCCGTCCGCCCCGGGTTTCCACGTCGATGACGACATTCCGCAGCGTCACGTCGGTCACCACCCGGCCGCCAAATTTCATTGGGGTTCGGTAGGCGTATTCTTCGGTATTCGTGTTCACACGCACAATGCGGATGTCTGTGATCTTGCTCATCCTGATGATCTCCCATGCGGCGTGGCGGGATGGAGATTGGGGCATGTGCACCACGCTGCGCTACGGCCAGCAGCATCTGGTTGTGCCTCTGATTTTCCCCGGGAGGAAAGCCTGTCGCAAGACGCAGGGACAGAAGAAACGAGGTGTGCGGAAGTTGAAAAGCAGACCTGACAGGCAGGTCCCTCCGGCGAATCGGAGGGGCACGCTCGTCGTGCCCAGGCAAATCCGTTCAAACCGTCGCAAAGTTGCTACGTATATATTTGGCGAAACAGGGATCGTTAGTCACGCAAAAGAATTAATATCTGCCCAATCTGTCAAATAAAAACGAGACTATCGCTCCTGGTCGTGTTCGGCAGAGTGATGTAAGTTTTTCAATATGAGACACAAGTCATTGAGGGAAACCGGTTAAAGAGTCAAACGCCGGGAGGGATTCACGTGGACACACAGAAAATTGGAACGCCAGTACCGGGCACGTCTTCAGGGTGTCTCTGTGGGGAAGCTACGGAAGAAGAAAAGCTCGCCCAGCTTGACGACATCCTCTCGCAGTATCGCGATGTGCCGGGGGGCCTCATTCCCGTGCTCCAGATGGCGCAGACGATCTTCGGATACCTGCCCGAGCCGGTTTTGAAACGGATTGCGCGGGCATTTGGCAAGCCTCTCAGCGAGGTCACCGGCGTCGTGACCTTTTATTCTTTCTTCAACACGGTGCCTCGCGGGCGGCATATGATTCGGGTGTGTCTGGGGACCGCGTGTTACGTTCGTGGGGGCAAGCAGGTGCTGGCAGCGCTGCGGGAAGAACTGGGGATCGACGTGGGCGAGACGACGTCGGATCGCACTTTCTCTCTGGACGTTGGCCGTTGCTTTGGTGCGTGCGGCCTCGCTCCCGTGATCATGATCGACAACGACGTTCACCAAAGAGTGAAGGTGTCCCGCCTTGGTGAACTCCTCCAGAAGTATCGCAACGGGGACAAATGACCATTTCCGCTTCCGTGGAGGTTCTGGGACTTCAGGAGAATCCACGAGAGAAAAAAGCGGCGAAGATCGTGTTTCGTTTTCGTGGCTCTCGACTGGAAGCGCTTTCCTGACGGACACCACATCATGAGGGAATTTCGCGAAGTATCGGAGTCTTGGCTTTTGTAATTTCGGTCTTGGACAAGCCACCAACAGGTTACATGCCTATGAACCGGCCACGGATCACAAGTGTTGAACAGCTCACCCAGTGGCGTGACGAGCTTCGGGCACAACGGAGTTCCTGGCAACAGAACGGGGGTCGGGAAGTCCGTATCTGCACCGGTGCCGGTTGCATCGCCTCTGGATCACTCCGCACAAAAGAAGCTCTGGAGCAGAACCTTGCGGAAACGGGGATCCGCGATCAGTGGCGGATCATCGGGACGGGCTGCATGGGACCGTGCTTCGGTGGGCCGGTGCTCATGCTGGAAGACATCGTGTACGAGCACGTGCGTCCGGAAGACACCGCCCAGCTCGTTCGCGAGCATTTCCTGCAGGGAAAGATTGTCGAGCGCCTCACGCATCGTCGGCCGGATGGCAGGCACGTGGCGCGAATGGACGAGATCGATTTCTTCAAACGGCAGGTAAAAATCGTCCTCCGCAATTGTGGCGAGATCGATCCCACGCGGATCGAAGACTACATCGAGCGGGACGGATACCAGGCGCTGGCGAAAGTGCTCCAGCAGCGGAATCCCGACGAGGTGATCGAGACATTGCGCCAGTCCGGGCTTCGCGGTCGAGGGGGAGCCGGATTTCCCACCTGGAGAAAATGGGATGCGGCCCGGCGACAGGCGAACCCCATCAAATATGTGGTCTGCAATGCCGACGAGGGCGATCCCGGGGCCTTCATGGACCGCAGTGTCCTGGAAGGTGATCCCCACAGTGTCATCGAGGGGATGGCCATTGCTGCCGCGACGATCGGGGCGTCCCGGGGCTTTGTTTACGTGCGGGCGGAATATCCCCTGGCCGTGGAACGCCTTCAAATCGCCATCGCGCAGGCCAGAGAAGCGGGTCTGCTGGGCGAGAACATTCTGGGTTTGGGCTTTGACTTCGACATCGAAATCCGCATGGGTTCGGGGGCTTTTGTATGCGGGGAAGAAACCGCTCTTTTGACCTCGATCGAGGGTAATCGGGGAGAGCCGCGTCCCCGGCCGCCGTTTCCCGTGGAAAAAGGTCTGTGGGACCACCCCACCGTGCTGAACAACGTGGAAACACTGGCCAATATCCCCGTGATTGTGCTCCGCGGAGGTGAGTGGTACGCGCAGTGGGGTACGCCGAAAAGCCGCGGCACGAAAGTATTCGCGCTGGCGGGCGGGATCAAACATGCCGGGCTCGTGGAAGTCCCGATCGGCATGCCGCTTGGCGATTTGATCTACGATATCGGCGGCGGCACGGCCTCCGGCAAGCCCTTCAAGGCCGCGCAGATTGGCGGACCTTCCGGCGGGTGTGTACCCCGCCAGCATCTGAACGTTCCCCTGGATTACGAGTCTCTGGCGGAACTCGGGGCCATCATGGGCTCTGGCGGGCTGATCGTCATGGACGACGACAGTTGTATGGTCGATGTCGCCCGATATTTCCTGGAGTTTGTCCAGGACGAATCCTGCGGCAAGTGCGTCCCCTGCCGCGTGGGTACCAAGCGGATGCTGGAGATCATGGAGCGCATCTGCAACGGCCAGGGGGAAGAGGACGATGTGGAACGCCTTATCGAACTGGGCGAGATGGTCAAGGAAACATCGTTGTGTGGCCTGGGACAGACGGCGTCCAACTCGGTCCTTTCCACCATTCGGCACTTTGGCGCGGAGTACGTGGAGCATATCCGCGACAAGCACTGTCGCGCGGGAGTGTGCTCGGCGATGGTGGCGGCTCCCTGTGAAAGCGCGTGCCCTGCCAATGTGGATATCCCGGGTTTTGTCGCCCTCGTGGCCGAGCGGCGTTACGCCGAAGCGATTCGGCTCCATCGCGAACGGAATCCCTTTGCCGCTGTCTGCTCGCGGGTGTGTTTCCACACGTGCGAGGACAAGTGCCGCCGCGCCTCATTGGACGCTCCGGTGTCCATCCGCGCGATCAAACGGTTCATGGTCGATCAGGAGGTGACGCTGCAAGTTCCGGAAATCCGGGAAAATCCCAAAAATGCCAAGAAAAAAATCGCCATCATCGGGGCGGGGCCCGCTGGACTTACCTGCGCATATTTTCTGGCCCGACTGGGCTACCGACCGGAGGTTTTCGAGGCAGAACAGCGGCCGGGCGGTATGCTCGTCCAGGCCATCCCGGCCTATCGGCTGCCCAGGGAGGTCGTCGCTCGAGAGGTCCGCATGATCGAGCAGATGGGTGTGGAGATCATTACGGGGATGGCCCTCGGCCGAGATTTCACACTCAGCAGTTTACGGGCCCAGGGCTACGATGCGGTATTTCTCGGAGTGGGCGCTCCTCAGGGGGCCAAACTCAATATTCCCGGGGAAAACGCCCAGGGTGTGGAAGACGCGCTCAGTTTCCTGCGGACATATAACATCCGCGGATCCGTGCCTGTCGGGCGCCGGGTGGTGATCGTCGGCGGCGGCAACTCCGCTATTGATGCGGCCCGCACCGCCATCCGTCTGGGCGCGGAGAGCGTCGTGGTCGTTTATCGGCGAAATCGCGAAGCCATGCCGGCTTATGAGGAGGAGATCACGGAAGCCGAGGCCGAGGGCGTGCGCCTGCAGCTTCTCACGGCACCCGTGGAGGTTCTCACTGAAGGAGGGCGCGTGGTGGGCCTCAAGTGTGTTCCCGTCCAGTTGGGCGAGTTTGACCGCTCCGGACGTCGCCGTCCCAAGGAAGCCGGGGAGGCCTTCTGTATTCCGGCAGATCAGATACTTGTGGCGGTGGGGCAGACCCTCGACCTGGAGGCCCTCTGTGGTGACGTCGAACTCCGCAAAAACAATCGGGGGTTCATCGATGTGGACCCGGTCACCGGCCAGACGTCGCAGCGGTGGATTTTTGCCGGCGGAGATGCCGTGACGGGACCGGCCTCGGTGGTGGAAGCCGTGGCTGCGGGAGAACGGGCAGCGGTGGGAATCGACATGTTGCTCACCGGCGAAAACCACGCTTTCTGGCGGGAGCCCCATCCTGTGGAAACGTCCTTTGATCCCGATGCCGAGCCGGAACCCACGCCTCGCGAGCCCCTCCGGCTGCTGCCGGTCGAAAGACGTCGCCACAACTTCGACGAGGTGGAACTTCCCTGGCCGGAGCCCGTGGCCATCCGTCAGGCGCGGCGCTGCCTGCGGTGCGATTATGGGAAACGCAATACCCATCAGGTGGTTTTACACCAGTTAGGAGAAATTTGATCGAAGTGCATTCCGGTAGGACGAGCCATGCATTCCAGCGCAGTGAGTGAAGCAACCAGCCAGAACGCAGTACCAATGGTCAGAATTGCCATCAACGACCACGAGATGGATGTGCCGGAAGGCACGACGATCCTTTGTGCCGCCAAGAAGGCCGGAATCCGGATCCCCACGCTCTGTTTCGTGGAAAGTCTCAAACCCGTGGGAGCTTGCCGGGTCTGCGTGGTGGAAGTGGAGGGAGTCCGCAACCTGGTGGCTTCCTGCGCAACCCGGGTTTGGGAAGGAATGCGCATTTACACCAATACATCCCGGGTTCGTCGAGCACGGACCGCCGTGGTGGAATTGCTTCTTTCGGAACACAACGGAGAGTGCCAGACGTGCGATCGCAACGGAAACTGTGAGCTGCAATCCCTTGCCGCCGAGTTGGGGATTCGGGAGATCAGCTACCGCGGCGAACGGGCACGCAAACGGTTGGATGTCTCAACACCGGCTCTTGTACGAGACAGTGGCAAGTGTATCAAGTGTCGCCGGTGTGTCAGCGTGTGCAATGAAATTCAGAATGTGGGCGCGCTCTTCCCGCAATTCCGCGGATTTCACACCGTCATCGGTCCCGCGCTGGGGCGGGATCTGGCCACGGTGGCCTGTGTGCAATGCGGACAATGCGCGGCAATCTGCCCGGTCGGCGCGATTTCCGAACGCGACCACGTGGAAATGGTTTGGGCTGCGCTGGACAACCCCGATAACTTCGTGATCGTGCAGACGGCTCCTGCCATTCGCGCTGCATTGGGGGAGTGCTTTGGCTATCCGCCCGGCACTCTTGTCACGGGCAAGATGGTGGCGGCCCTGCGGCGTCTCGGATTCGATGCGGTGTTTGACACCGACTTTGCCGCCGATCTCACCATCATGGAGGAGGGAACCGAGTTTCTCACGCGGCTGCGGAAAAAGTTTGTCGAAGGCGTGGATGCGCCACTTCCCATGTTCACGAGTTGTTCCCCAGGATGGATCCAGTACATGGAGTTTTTCCACCACGAACTTCTGGGGAATCTATCGACCTGCAAATCGCCGCAACAGATGTTTGGCGCCCTGGCCAAAACGTATTACGCGAACAAACTGGGCAAGCGGCCGGACGACATCTTCGTCGTTTCCGTCATGCCCTGCACGGCCAAGAAGTTTGAGGCCGCCCGGCCAGAAATGACGGCCAGCGGTACCCGCGATGTGGATGCCGTCCTGACCACCCGGGAACTGACGAGAATGATCCGTGTGGCGGGTATCGACTTCGTTTCCCTCCCCGATGAACAGATGGATGCTCCGATGGGCCTTTCCAGCGGTGCCGGCGATATTTTCGGACATACCGGTGGAGTCATGGAAGCCGCCTTGCGAACGGTTTACGAATTGATCACCGGCCGCGAGCTTCCCACACCCGACCTTCACGTTCCCAATCTGGCTGGACTGGAGGGAATCAAGGAAGCAGAGATCCCACTCACGCAGCTCAAGCCGGAGTGGAGCTTTCTCAAAGGAATCACTCTCCGCGTCGCTGTGGCTCACGGTCTGGCCAACGCGGAACGGTTAATCCGGGCGATCGAGAAGGGGGAAAGGGAATATCACTTTGTGGAGGTGATGGCGTGCCCCGGCGGCTGCATCGGCGGTGGCGGTCAGCCCCGTTACACGGACAACCGTGTGCGCCTTGCCCGCATCGCCGCACTCAAGAAAGAGGATGAACGCAAGGCCATTCGCAAGTCCCATCTGAACCCGCAGATTCAGCAACTCTATGCGGAGTTTCTGGGACAACCGTTGGGCGAAATGTCTCACCGCCTGCTCCATACCCACTATTTCATGCGCGAAGCGAACTGAATTCGGCGG
>NZ_JACIYL010000116.1 GCF_014359955.1 Thermogutta sp.
GGGAATCGCTTCGATGGCGACGGCCTCGAGAATGTTCGCGGGCAAACGGCCCTGATCCGCGGCGGTGCGCAGGGCACGCTCCAGCACTTCCCGGTCGGCCTCGATCATCTCCTGCTGGAGCCGCTGGAACATTTTCACCGCGGGTCCTTCCGCCACCAGGGTGGAAGCGTAATTCGCATTGGAGGCGTCGCTGGTGAGCATGAACTCCGGCATGACGAGGCGGCTGGCAATCGCCCGCAGCTCCGCCTGGAGGAGTGTCACATAGCGGGCGGCATCGATCGCGGCGACGGGGAATTCGTACTCGATCCCTGCCGTGGCATCGAGAATGGTGCCCGGCGCGAAGTGTTCCACGGAAGGTGGGCCGCCGGGAAACGTCGGCGCTGCCGATTGGGTTTCCCGATCGGCAAGAAAGCGTTCCACGCTGCTTCGTCCTCCGGAGTGCTTGCGGATCAGCGCCACGGCCGACTGGAGCCCGGCCACCACGCTCATGTTCCGGAGGAGTTTTTCCGCCCGGCGAAGATTTTTCCGTACAGGATAGAAAAGGGGCAGTCCGCGTTTGATGTGGCTATCCACGTTCGCCCGACGATGCTGAACCTCCGAAGCCTCGATGAATTTTTCATCCACCCAGTAACCGCGGACTGTTTCCACGTCATGGGGATCGGTGGCGATCCCAAAGCTGTGTTCGGGCCTGGTTGCATAGCGGGACGGAGTGCGCACCTGTTCGGGATCGACGAAACGCACGCGCAGCAGACCGTCATCACCGGCAAAATAGCGGAGAAACACTTCGCCGTCCCGATCCAGCCGGAGCATGATCTCCTGCTGACGGCGGTGCCAGCGGTTTTCACGGAGGAATTCGTCGAGAACGGTCTGAGCGGAGCGCAGAAGATTTTCCGGCGTGCTCTGGGAAGTACGGCCGACCACCCGGTAGCGATGACCCGTTCCCACCACGTAGCTGATGCGGTTTTCCTGGGCGTTGATGGCGAATTCATTTTCCACGAGGAGGCGACGGCACTCACTGCGGATCTGGTCGAGCTGGCTTTCGCTGGTGTATGGGACGCGGGAGGCAGCGGCTCCGTGCGGCCCCAGCGGCCACCACTCCGTGCCGTCGCCATGATCATCGCTTTCCGCGGTGATCCAGGCCTCCAGAAAGTTGCGGATAGCACGCCACAAAGCGCGCTCGGAAGTGTTCAGGTCGTCGCGGACAGGCATCGGTATAGTCTCCTGAAGCCGATCACAACGCAGGCGATGGTGATGATCGATTTCGCGCAAACGAGGGTTTATCAATGTGACGTGTTATTCCACCGACATGCGGGAGATGGTATGCGTTTCGCCAGGGGAACGGAGGAGTTCGGCGGCCAGGCGGATGGCCATTTCCAGGGCATCGGGCCCATCGTCGTGGCTGGCCGTGGGAAACATCCGCAATTGTTCCACAAGGAGCCGCGTGCCGGCCGAGTTCCGCCGGAAGCGAAGCATCCGTCGCGCCAGGAACGGCCCTAACCGTCGGATCCGTACCACTTTGCTGGTGTGGTTATGGATCATCCAGGGTGAAAACCCTACAAGCCCCTGACGGCGGAACTCCGCTTCCAGCGGTTCGGCGAGCAACTCCTGAAACTGGTTGGCCTCCACCCCGAGCGCATCCACAGGGAAGCGTCGGCACCAGGCCACGGTATCTGCAACGAGCTGCGGGACGGGGCGTCGCGCCAGATCGGCTTCCACGTACATCCGACCCGCTGTGTCGATCATGAGGACCACCACCGCCGAGAAATCCCCTCGTCTGGAATCCTTCCCCTGACTGGGATCAACGGCCACGACGCACAGGCGGCGATGTTCGGGCCAGGCGTCGAACCAGATGGCCTCGTCGAAGTAGTCTTCCGGCCATTCGCAGGATTCCGGGGAGACGGGGTGATTCTGTTTTTCCCGGGCGAAGGCCGCGGCCCCCATCTCCGCCCGCTGGCACATGAGCTGGTAGAGGTTTTCCCGCTGGGGCCAGAGGACGACCGCTCCTTCGTCCATTTCCGCCCGATGGCGCTCATAAAACTCCCGTGCATGCTGCGGGGCCTGCGGATCCCGGAGGTCGCTGTAGAGGTTTTCCCATTGCGACCACAGATCCATGCGTGTGGGAAATCGCTCGATGGCACGGAACAGCAGGGTCTTCCAGCCGGGTGTCTGGCTGAGCTGGAGACCCAGGGCGTCCCAGTGCAGGGCCGTGGCCAGATGCACGACGTTGGTCTGGGGACTCCCTGCCGCCAGCAGCGTTCCGTGAAACCATGTGCGGGAATGTTCCCGCTGACGGGGAGAAATGATATGGCCATCGTTTTGAAGGTCGTCGGCGAGGATGAGCGTGGGCCGATGGGACAGGTGGCGACGCCCCCGCATTCGCTGGCCGGTGCCAAACGCTTCCAGCGTGGCGCCCGAGGACAGCGTGATTCTCTCCGCCCGCCAGACGGGTCCGGGATCGGTCAACCGGCCGTAGTGTGATTTGAGCCGTTCATTGGATTCCAGCTCTCTTTTGATGTTTTCCAGGTGTGCCCGGGCCTGATGGCGGCTGTCGGAAACCAGCCAGATGTAGGGCTCGTGCCCTTCCAGCAAACACCACAGGGGATAGGCCAGCGAAGCCAGCGTGGACTTGGCGGACCCTCGTGGGGCCAGCACGTTCAGCCGCAGGCCGCGGTGGTCAACCGCCCGTTCCAGGTACCGCGCCACGACTTCATGCATCCGGGACGGCGGCAAAGCGAAGTGATGGGGAAGGAAACAGCGAGCCCAATCCAGAAGGCAGCGGGAAGCACCGCTCATCTGGAGGCGCTTCCTGGCGCGGGAGTGTTCCCGGGCGAGCGATTCCCGCAACCACCGAAAGGCCTGAGGCATCCAGGGGATGTCGTGCAGGATATCGGGCAGATCGGGCCCGCCTTTAGAATCCGGGGTATGGCGGGGGACCATGTCAGTGTTCCGATGGTTCGCCAGGATCATGGTTGTCTCCTTCGTGCCGCCACTGCGCGCTGAGGCGATCGAGACGTTTGAGGATCCGCTTGCGGTGGCTGGCGATGGGAACCTCTTCCACGATGATGCGGGCAAATTCGGAAATGAGTGCCCGAATCTGTTCCAGCGTCACCGCCTGGGGGGAGCGCGGACCGTAATCCTCGGGATTGAGCCGTTCCAGGGCCCAGGCCGCGGCACGCCAGTACTGTTCTTTTCGGGCAGCCGCTGCGATGTTTTTCATGAACAGGATCTGGGCTTTGGTTTCGGCCTTGCGAAGGGCCTCGGCAAATTCCGGATCGCGCTCTGCCGTGCGGCGGATGGTGGAGGGTGAACACCCCACATACCGGGCCGCTGTCCGACGGCTGCACCCCACGCTGAGGATGGCAAGGATTTCACGCTTCCGGAATTCGTCCAGACCGCGCCGGGAACCGGGCTCTTGAATGGAGGCATCAGTTTGCGGACTGGGCATCGGCTCAGGCCTTCCCGCCATAAAAGGGGTTTTGCTCGATCCGGTTGGTGTGAAAGACAAACGACGAAGGCCGCTCCATCAATTGAGACGGCAGGCCGGCGGCGCGGCCACCGACGGATCCTCCCTCGGTCTCGGCGTGTTCCTGGAAATAGGAGACGTTTTGCCGGAGTGGTCCGGTCGGCCCAGGTATTCGAAGGAGATGACGGCGCGACCCCGCGAGCCGCGGTACTGCGGGAGGTTTCTCCCCCCACCCCGCGAACCATGTTTGCGAACGGCGACCAGGCGCCAGTGTGGGCAGCGCTGGCAATGGCGGATGATGGCCGGGTGAGAGGTCGTGATCCCGATACGACGGCCGCGGCGGCGATACAGTCGGGCGATGGTGTCGAGCACCGCCGAGCCGATCCCCATGCCCTGGTACTCGGGCAGGACCACGAGGCGGCTGATTCGGGAGTAACCGCGGTTTCCCACCTGCGAGGCGACCGCACAGAAGGCGACGGCCTCGCCCTGCCACAAAGCGAGGTAACATTCGGCAGCGGCGGGGAGCGAGCCGCTCAGATAGTGATGACGGCGATAGGCCCGCCACGCCTCGCGCCCACAGGGGACAATCGCCAGCGTGATGGGCGGTCGTGGAAGACACCTCCTTGCGAACTGCCGCGTCGCCATGTCGATAACCCAATGCGGGGCCAGCCATTCGATGATGTCGTAATGACAGGTGACGGCGACGAAGCGGCAGGCCAGCTCGCCACGCTGCATCCGGCGCTGAATGCCTGCGGCGATGGCCCGGGCCACATGGCGATCCACCACACTCGTGAATTCGTCACACACGACAAGGGGCAGGTTTTTGTCGGCATCGGGCGGAAGGAGGCGGTGCCAGCGCTCGAGCTCGGCTTCCGCGGGTGGGCAGGTCTGAGAGCAGGCAAGGGCCCGGGCGAGGTCGCAGCGGGCTTTCTCCCCGTTACTGAGCAGGTGGTAGGGCCGCAACCAGGCCGGCGGCGAGGCGAATCCCACCGTGGTGAGCAGACCCACAATGTGTTTGATGGAAAGATCGGGGAAGGCGTCGATGACGGGCCGGTCGGTGGGCCAGGAAAAACGGGAGAGGACCCGATCGCCGAACAACCAGCGGGCGAGCGTCGATTTACCGCTTCCCGACGGCCCCACGATGACGCCCAGTCGCCAGTCCTCTTGCTGCGGGGGAATGGTGAGGGTGATCGTTTCCCGGGACGCCTTCTGCAGATCGAGGTCGAACATTCCCGCCACCTGGGCCACACGGAAACTGTTGGCCACCGGATTTTCCAGGGTCAACTCAATCACGAACGGTTGAGACATGGGAGTTTCCCTTTCATCACGCGGCTTGTGCTTGAAGTGGCCGGTGCTCTGCACTCGGCTGGCGCCGGGTCAGAGCGTGAGCAGGCGGCAGTTGTATCCTTCGGCGGAGAGCCGCTCGAACACCTCGCGCTGCTGGTCTTCGTCCTCGCATTCCACCACCACCTGAAAGCTCTCCGGGAGTGACTGCGGCAGGCTGGGGGAATCGGGGGACTGGTCCTCATTGCCAGGGAGGGCGATCATTTCATGGAGCAGATCACGCAGCACGGGACTTTGAAGATCCAGGTCGCTGGCAAGTTCGGCAAGTGCTTCGGTGTCGGCTTCAGCCAGGTTAGCCAGGGGATCCAGCAGGGCGAGTAACTTGGCTGCTTCCTGCTCGTCGAGGTCCAGAATGAGCACCGGGACAACGGCATCGGGAGTGGTCTCGGCGCGGAGATGACCGTCGATCAACTCGAGGGTGCCGTCGGCCAGTTCCCGGGCCAGAAGGGCGTCGGCGTAACCGATCTCCGCCAGGATGCCGCGGAGGGCTGCACGCTGTTTGTCGGGATGGATGCGCCAGTTGCGGGGGTTGGGCCGGAGATCTCCTGCCCGTACACGCCGCAACTCTTTGATCCGATCACGAATGTGCATGGTCGTCTTTGCCCACACAAGGGTCAGGAAACGGGAAAATCGCCGGGAATCTCGGGGATCTCTCCCAGGGGCTCTTCCAGCGTCCGCAGCCGGGCTTGCCAGCGGGCGGCATCCCGTTGGCGCTGGCGTTCCAGATCCCACAGGTTATCCAGCCGCTCGGTGAGGGCTGACATGCGTTTTTCCAAATCCTGGAGTTTGCTGACGACCACCGCGAGCCGCCCGTGGACCATGAGCATCCAGGGTAAAAGCACGGCCACGCCAGTGGTCACAAGGGCCGTGGCAAACCCCCAATCAAGCGGTGACATGATGCGAGTTCCTCCACCTGCGCGCTGATGCAGCTCTCTCAATTTGAAGGAGATGGGGTCTGGTCTGACTTTGCATCCGTATCGGTTGATTCTTTGGAGGAGAGGGCCTCCGCCACGCGCTGGCGCAGCCGCCGCTCGAGAATTCTCAAACCGAGCCGGGCCGCGAAAGCCAGCGCGATGGATGGGGGACCGGTCCATCCCAGGGCCGTCAGTACGGCGGGAAGAATGGTGTCCACCCAGCCGGGACCTTTTTCCGCGAGAAGATCGGCGGCTGTCTGCCGGATCACTGCCCGAATATTTTCCGCGCCGACGACCCGCTCCGCGCGTTCCACGCGTTCCCGCAACTCGCTCACCAGCGCGGTTCGCTCCTCGAGATGCCTGAGACGCTCGCTCAACGGCTCCTCGCTTGCGAATCGGGCTTCCACGCGCTGGCGGAGTTCTTCCAGTCGCGCTTGGAGTTGCGCCAGCAGCGAATTCGGCGGGGACTGACTGCCGTCGATCGGGTTGCTCGGTGGCTCGGATGGAGAGGGTGCCGCCTCTTGCGGAGGAATCGGTACGAGAAGGTTTTCGGGCGATCGGGGAGCAGGCCGCTGATCACCGAAAATCCCGGCGAGAAACTGGCGGATTCTTCCGCAATAAGTGCCGACGGTGCGGTAGCCGTCTGTTCCCCAGAGGATGGCCACCACGCGACCTGAGCTGTCGAGGATCGGTCCGCCGGAATCGCCGTCGCGAGCAGCGGCACGGATCTGGAGCGTTTCCACGGCGGAACTGCCGGCCGTTTGGACATAGCCGAGGACTGCCCCCTGGGCCACTCTCAGTGATCCGTTGGGCCCGAACCCTGCCAGCGCGACGACATCACCTGGCCGGGGAACCGTCTCGGCAACGGCGGCCGGCGTATTGGGCGGTGATGCGATGCCGACCACGGCGAGATCGTCGGGGCCGCTCCGCGCGATGAGGCGGCCCTCGTAAGTGGCGTAGGCCGAACGGTCGGGCAACCACACGGTCAGTCGGCCGACCCCTTCGCGGAAAAGGTGGTCGCAGGTGAGGATCCAGCCCCACCGGTCATCTTTGTGGATGAGCACGCCTGAGCCGTAAACGGCCATCCCCGTGGCGAGTCTGTTTTCGATTCGGGCGACGGACCTGGTGGGGAGCGAGTCCCTCGGCAGGCTCCCAGGAGTGCCGCTGCCAACGATCTGTGGAAGGTCCGCGCTGGATGAGTAGGGGGCAGCGGGCGCAGGGCAAAAACCCTGGGCGCATCCCTGGGCCTGTGCGCGCCGTTGCCATCCACCCAGGCCAATCGCGATGGCCGCCAGTCCCACAAGAAAAACTCCCATCCAGGAACAGATTCCCCGGGAGCGTCGGGTTGGGACGTTTCGCGGTGGACAATCGGCGGGTTCGTCGTCAGGGACGAGCGTGGCGCGGTAACGGTAAAAGGGGCTCCGCGCCAGGTCGGCTGGTTCCGTCGCTTCGTCGGCCAACTGGGGCACGGGATCCACGCCCCCACCGACTCGCGTGGCCGTCACGCACGCCTGGCTGCAAAACGGGCGGGACAACGGAGATTCCGTATCGTGCAGCCTGGGCCGACGGAAAAGCCGAATCAACGGAACATGATACTGCGCGACGCGGAGAATCCTGTGGTAGCCGTAGCGCTCTCCTGCGTAGCGGAGCATGAACTGGACGGTTTGCTGGCGATCGAACTCGGGCCAGCGGCCGTCAGGGTCGGCCTGGTACACGTCGATTCGGCCGGGGTAGCGATTGACCTGACTGGCCAGGGTGACGACTCGGCCACCGTAGAGGGCACGGACTTCCAGGCAGCAGAGTGTTTCGCCCCACCATCCGGCGAGGGCTGCATGGGAGTGTTCTCCGCGACCGACCGCCGCGATCAGACCCCGCCGGCGGAAGAGGAGCAGATCGCCATCGCGGATCCATTCCTGGGCCTGGTTCAGGGGGACATGAAGACGGACGGTGTGCATCAGGCGGCCCTCCGCAGTGCGTTCGGCAGAACGAGAGCTTCCATCCAATCGTCGCCTGCAAGGCTGGCGAGTTCGGCTTCGGTGGGAGATTCCAGATCGATGAAGGGATCGTCGTCGAGGTAGGTGTCGTCGGAATCGCCGTCAGGTGACCAGGCGGGGTCGGCATCGGGTTCTCCTCGGGCGAGGGCCGCTGCGCGGACTTCCAGATAGCGTGCATACTCCGGGCCGCGGAGTTCCACGCGGGGCGGTCCATCTTCAGTGGCGGCGAGTGGCCGAATTCGACCAGCCTTTTTGAGCCGCCGTACTTCGCAGGCGCGGCAGGGCATTTCCACCATCGCGCCGCATTCCGGACAGCGTGCAAGGGTCGGCGTTGTGTTGTCGCGACCGTGTCGGGCGCGATAGCGTTCAAACCATTCGCCCGAGGCGATCGCCTTCACGGTGGCGCGACTGACGCCGGTGAGCCTGGCGACCTGCCGCTGGCTCATCCTGTGATCGACAAGGAGAGAACGGACTTTTTCAGCAAGGGCGGGCGAGATCACGACGGCCTCCGTTGGGGTATGGGTCCCTACCAATCCAGCGAACGCGTGAAGGTGTTCATTTGTACACTACTAGGACGTCAAAAGGAGGCAGGCGATCTCTGCCGGGAAAGCCAAACGCTGTCGGAGAACCCGCTCAGACTTTCGACCAAAGAGTTGGCACGAGATCGACCTGCCCACGTGGTACTTCGGGGTTTCGGTTACGACGCCGCCCAGTATAGCACACGAAGTGGACTAATTGCAAGCATGACGAAGG
>NZ_JACIYL010000117.1 GCF_014359955.1 Thermogutta sp.
CGGGAATCTTCGGAGTAGGGGACGCTTGCCATGCTCCGTGACGGGGTGCCGATCGGTGTTGATCGGACGCGACACGCGCGTCCCTCCGAATGTGGACGTGACAAGCACGTCCCTCCGGAAAATTGGGTGGGGCGCGCTGGTCGTGCCCGGTGAGAGGGAATGGATGATCGAGCGTTATCCCTCGGACCCGACAAGCGGGTCCCTCCGAAAGAGAAATGGGACAGAGGGGCCACCTCCGTCCCATGCGCGTTTGCTGATCTTTGCGAAGACGACAGCAAGCCTACCGTCGCCAGCCGCTGAAACCTCGGTTCATGCCACGGAAGCCCGTCCCGTATTGGCTATCGAGAAGCGTGCTGTAGTATGCTGCCTCGCCCTCGATGGCGGAAAGGCCTTCCGTGAACGCCGGCGCCACAACCACCCGCGCTTCCACCATCTCCCGATTGAGACCAAGCTGAACGAGTTGATTGACGATGGTTTGCCGTCGGGCTTCGTCAAGCTGCGGGTTCTCGCCCCGGGGCGACTCTTCCACCACAACAGGGAAGGGGACATGCTCCAACCGCAGTGCGACAGACAGCAGGTGTTTTCGCCCCAGAGGAGTCAGATCGGCCGTCTGGCCCACAAATTCGTGATCGTAAAAGATGAAGTCCGCGGCTTCCGCATTGGTCTGCATCGTTTCCCAATGGGCATCGGTGACCTGCCCGAGCGGGAATGGGCGATCATACACCGGGCCCATTTTGGCCTCGTGAGAGACCTTCGGTGTATGGCAACCGACCAGCAGCACCACGCTCAGCAGTCCCCACGGGATCGCGGCGAAACATCGCCACCCACGGTGCTCCTTCGGCGGCGTGCTTTCCGAAATGCGTTGCTCACGCGTTCCATTCGTGAAGCCCGTTTGCAGGATGCGTTCGTGCCGGTTCATGGCTTATCTCGCGATTTCTCTGGCGGATTATTTCTCTGGGAAACTTCCTGCGGTGTGACCGTATGTCTTTCCTCGCGGTAAAAGAAGTTTCTGTGTGGTTCTCTGTCTACCTGCGTCAGTCGCCGTGGCCGTAGGGGCCGGAGATGGTGGCCGGTCCTCCGGCGTTGTAGCGCCGACGGAGTCGCGGCCAGGTCGTGCTGTCGTATTCCTGAGTGGGTCGCCCTTCGAGATGACCTTTGAGGTAGAACTCGTGGTTGGTCGGCTCGGTGACATCGAAACCTGGCAGCGGCGGCACTTCCTCCGGCTCCATCGGATGGACGATCTCCGGCGTGACCAGGATGATGAGCTCAGTCTCGTTCCGACTGAGGCTCCGCCGCCCGAAAATTTGATTGAATATCGGCAAATCACCCTGATTGTTGCCGGTCATCGAATCGTCCAGCAATCCGGCAATCGCCAGCGTCTGACCTTCGCGCATTTCCACAGTGGTGGTAACAGCGCGGGTGCGCAGACCCGGGGTGCCATTGACTGTGTTCTTCTTGTCGATCTGGCTGAATTCCGGCGCCACCTCCAGTCGGATCAGGTCCTTGTCCAGGACGGTGGGCAGGAACGTGATGATTGCTCCATACGCCCGGAAGTCCGTGGTGACCGCTCCCACGCCGTTGACTCCGACAGCCGTGGGCACGGCAAACTCTCCGCCTGCGATGAAAGTAGCGGGACGGCCGCTCAGGGTCACCAGTGTCGGTTCGCTGAGCAGGCGGACCACGCCATGCTCTTCCAGATAGTGGAGTCCAAACTGGAGGTCTCCTCCGTCAAAGTTGCCGATCACACTCGCCGAACCACCGGAGGAGATGTTGAGCAGGGACTGAATGAGGAATTTCCCCTGGTCGAAGTCGAGCCGCATGTCCACGCCGAAGTTGCGGGCAGCCGTCCGGTTGAGTTCGGCAATTTTGACTTTCAAAGCAACCTGCGGTGGGCCGGGAATCCGCAGCATGTTGATCACCTGGATGGCCGGCAGACTCTGTCCGGCTGCTTCCTGACCGATCGGATCGGCCGCCTTCCCCTCGGCGACGCTCCGGCCACGAACCAGTTCGCCCCGGATGACCGCCATGATCTGCGCGGCTTCGGCGGCGTCGCGTGCCTGACCTTTCACCACGAGCTTGTCGCCGACGACGATCAGGTCCACTTTGCTTTCGGGAAATAACTTGGCGAGATGTGACTCGAGAAGTTCATAACGTTCCACCTGGGTTTTCTCGACTTCCGGATCGGGGATGACCCGCACGAGATACGTCACCGGGCGATAGCGTTCATCCTGGAACCAGAACGTCACGTGGGTGGCACCCTGGCTTTTACCCAGGATGGAAATCTCACGGGGTGTAAACTGAACCACGTCGCAGATGCTGGAATCGACAACCGCCGTGCGATAGACGTCCACCTGCGTCCGCAGCAGTTTGCTCCGCCGCACGATGACGGTCAACTCGCCGGATTCCTCGATGATTTCAAACGGGCTTGCAGCCAGGTTTGGTTTCGGTTGCTCCGGCGCTGGCGACGGGGAAGCCGCCGGTGCCTCGGTTTGCAGGCCTGTCAGAGCCGTCGGCGTTTGATGGCTGGAAGGGCTGAACTCCTTCACCTGCACGGACGGACGGGAAGATGTCCCCGCTTGTCCGCTGATCTCATCGGAATCACCGACGATCGACGGCCGAACGGGACGAAGCGGCGGGGTGCTCTCGGAAGGATTGTTTTGGCTGAGAGCCGGTTGCGCTGGCCCAGGTTGCCCTTCTTCGGTTTGCGCGAGCGAAGGAGTTGTAGCCTGGTCAGCCAGAGAAGGCTGAGGTGTGATCACACGCCACTGCGAGGCAGTATCCTCTGCTGGCTGGCTTCGTTTGAATGCGACAATGTCATTATCGATCAGTGTCACAAGGCTGTCGCTGTCTCGGTTGGGTGTGTCCTGCTTTCGTTGTTCCTCGGAGGTCCGCCCCGGCCAGTCCCAGGCAGTGGTCACCGGCGAGGAAACGGCACGGTCTTCCGCCGCCTGCTCTGCCGTGCCCGTTGAGGCGAGAACGATTGCCTGACGGTTCGGAACCGCGTCCTCAGTGGCAGCCTGCGCCACTTCGGGCGTCACCTCAGCCGGAACTCGCAGGACCGGCTGCTCATCCAGAAGGAAAGGCCGCACCGGGCGGCTGGCTGCCACCGACCAACTCTGGCTCACTTCCATATTTTCGCGGATCAGCCGGAGGACACTTGGCGTGGTGCGCGGGGTCCCGGGCGAGGCCACACCCAGACCGGCCAGTGGTGACTCGTCGCCTCCGAGGTCACCCTCCGTGTCATTGCGGACGGCGCTATTGCGAACCACCAAGGGCTCGTTGACAGCCCGCACTCGCAGGACAATCTGTTGCTGCGATCCCGGCGCCTCCAGCACAATCCGGTGACTGGGCGCCGTTCCCCCGTGATTGACAGTGGAGCCACGAGCGGAAGTCCGATCATGGCCGCTTATTGGAGAATTGTCCTGTGGCTCATCTGACGACAACGCCAAACCCGTCAGGGGGCTGCTGTCGTTTCGGGCAGGCATCTGCGCCGGCGAAAGAACGATCGTGTCTCGTTGCAACGATGCCGCGGGTTTATCTTCGCTGACCCAGATCTCGGCGGGGACGCCTTCGAGGCTTTCTTCAATCCAAACTTCTTCCGGCGAACCTGTCGAAACCACGGCCACCGGCCGATTTTCTGCGGCTTTTTGGGAGACCGACGGTGTCTGCGTCGGGACGCGGATCCGCAACTCAACGGCAGTGTCTTGCGAGCTTTGTTCGGAAAGCGCGGTGCCGGAATCGCGGTTTTCCTCGGGCAGGAGGGGACGGACTTCACCCACCTGAAGTTGAAGGCGCAATGGGGCCGGGGATTGTGGGGCGGAGTTGGCTTCGTCTCCCCGCGCAGTGACGCGTCCCCAGGCCCACGAAAAAATAGTGGTGACCACGGTGAGCATACCGAAAGCGAAGAGAAACGGCACGCCCGTGGCATCACGGCGAACCAAAATCGCACGCTGCGCTGCCTTGTTCATAGCTCCATCCCTGGGTTGTGCGCCGATCGAGTCCGTGATCGGCGACGGATATTCACGCTGTGTCAGTCTCAGTGGAGGTTATTCCATCCTGTTCCAACTTCGTCCACGCGACAGTGTTTCACTAACGTGCGGGAGGCCAAACGTCCCCATGTCCCTCTCGCGGTTTTCTCCCTCAGCGTACCGGCTCCAATTCCGGTTTGGCTTCTGCCGGTGACGGAGTGAGCGGTTTCACTCCCGGGACGGCCGACGCCTGTCCTCGCGGAGACATCCACGGAGGGAGTTTCAGCGCCGGATACCGGTAAGGGCTGTTGTACGCCGTCATGAGCTGCTGGCTGTACAGCCCAGGCCAGTGATAGGTGTATTGAGGCGGCACCGGAAACTTGTAGCTGCCCCGGCATGTGCAGTTGAACCCTCCGATGGCCGACATGTAGCGGGCAAGACACCCCTGGTGGATGTGTCCGTGGCAATCGCACGCCGGGCAGACTGAAGAGAGCTCGACGGAGCTCCCGGCCGTTGGCGGAGCCGGGGAAAGCCCTGATTCTGCGCTACTCGCTGGTGCCGATGCCGAACCTGCCGAACTTTGTTCAGGCTCTGCCGCGCGAAGGTCCCCCGACACGGCTGGCCAGCTAACACTGATTGCCAACCCGACGAGGGTCAGCACAGGCCAAAGCGGCGACTTTGCGTCCCATCTGGCTGACACGGCAACCTCCTTATGGCGGATGCTCTTCGGCACTTCTGGTCAACCTGGTGCAATCCCCAAAAACGATGTCACGCTGCTGTTAAGCGTTATCGTCAAAAGTGCGTTTTCACGCCCACTGGAATTGGGGTAAATTCGTCAATTGGGGGGAGCAGAATTCCGCCACTATCGCCACAAGCTTCCCATTTTCACAATCCGGAGAGCCGGGTTTTGACGATCCTGGGGACGTTCGGGCTGCGCGGCAGTCGTCGAAATGGGGAAGGTGGAGAATCAGAGGGGGAACGGTTGGCGGATTTCTATCAAAATTTTGTTTCCTGTTTGTGTTGGCTGAATTCTTATCTCCGATTTTTCGCTGTCAGTGGAAAAGCTCTCGACCGCGACGAGCATGTGCGCTGGAGTGCGATTCACTCCGGGGAGTTGGAGGGCAGGTCCGCTTTCGGCGGGACCTTTTCCGGAGGGACCCGCTCGTCACGTCCATATTCGGAGGGACCTGCTTGTCAGGTCCGTCTCTCGGAGGGACGTGCTTGTCAGGTCCGCCTTTCCAACGCTGGGTCATCCATTTTGGTTCCCCGGGCACGACAAGCGTGCCCCTCCGAAGCGTCTCTCGGAGGGACGTGCCTGTCACGTCCGCTTCGCGATGTTGGATTATCCAATGTTATTCCCCGGGCACGACAAGCGTGCCCCTCCGAAGCGTCTCTCGGAGGGACGTGCCTGTCACGTCCGTTTTTCAACGCTGGATCATCCATGGCCCGGATGCTTGCGGTCGCCTGGCGGCCGGGGTATAGTAACCGCGGACATGCCGTCAAGTTTGCTGAGCTGCCGGAACAGGAATGGGCCAAATAAAATCGTCGGCACTCCCGCCAACCTGGCCTACCATTCGTTGGCCCACCGCGAAAGGAGATTCATGATGGTGAAAGTCACTCCGCTTGTGAGGTATTTAGCGGGCACGCTTGTGGGCACGCTCCTCGGGATGGGCTGCCTTTTGGCCCAGGATTTTTACGTCGCCCCGGATGGCAATGATGGCTGGTCTGGCAAACTGGCGGCCCCCAACGAGGCCAGGACCGATGGTCCGTTTGCCACAATAGCTCGAGCCCAGCAGGCCGTGCGAGAACTCCGCCAAAAGGAACCTGAGCGACATACGCCGGTCGTGGTCAGCATCCGTGGCGGCCGTTATTTTTTGAGTCAGCCTCTTCGATTCACCCCGGCGGATTCGGGCACTGAAAAGTCCCCTACGGTGTATCAGGCTTACCCCAATGAGCGACCGATCATTTCTGGTGGCGTTCCCCTTTCCGGCTGGAAAGTGGACGATCGAGGCCGGTGGCATCTGGTCCTTGATGAGGTGAAAAGCGGAAAATGGGCCTTCGCCCAGCTTTTCGTCAACGATCAGCGTCGCTACCGTCCCCGTCTGCCCAAAAAGGGCTATTACACGATTGCGGAGCGGGTGCCGCCCCCTGCCGAAAAAGAGCGGGGTGGGGATGACCGGATCCAGTATGCGGAAGCAGAGTTCAATCCCCAATGGACCAATCTCGGGGATGTGGAAGTCAACATTTTCCACCAGTGGTCCATGTCGCGGATGCGGATTGCCAGCATCGATTCGGAGAAAAAGCTGGTCATTTTCCGCCGGGGCACCGGATTCGACTCCTACTGGGCACAGTTCCTCAAAGGGCATCGCTATTACCTTGAAAATGTGAAAGAGGGGCTGACCGAGCCAGGCGAGTTCTATCTCGATCGCACGACGGGTGAACTCACGTATATCCCAAAACCTGGCGAAGATCCGCAAACGGCGGATGTCGTAGCGCCTCGTCTGGATAACCTGGTCATTCTTGCGTGCGACAGTGCGAATAAGCGGTGGGTGGAGCACCTTCAGTTTCGCGGTCTCATTTTCGCCCATTCCAACTGGGTTTGCCCGGAGGATGGGCAGTTCTACCCTCAGGCGGAGGTTGGCCTGGATGGGGCGATTTCGGCTGTGGGGGCGAGGAATGTCCTATTTGACACCTGCGCGGTCATTCACACCGGCACGTATGCCGTCGCGTTTGGAGCAGGTTGCCGGAACTGCCGGCTGGAAAATTGCGAACTGGTCGATCTGGGAGCGGGTGGGGTGAAGATTGGACATGCCGGTTCGGCCAACTGGCAGGGGGCCAGTCAGCAACCCCAGGGCGAGGATGCCCTCGTCTCACACATCACCGTGAAAAACTGCACAATTGCCCATGGAGGACGCATCCATCCCGCGGCCGTCGGAGTCTGGATCGGCCATTCACCTTACAACACGGTGGAACACAACGACATTTTCGATTTCTATTACACGGGGGTTTCGGTGGGTTGGACGTGGGGCTACGCGGAAAGCCCGGCCCATCACAACGCGATCAATTACAACCACATCTACAACATCGGACAGTACGTGCTCTCTGACATGGGGGGCGTGTACACCCTGGGAGTTTCGCCGGGAACGACCGTTAATCACAACAGGATCCACGACGTTTATTCGTTCAGTTATGGTGGCTGGGGGTTGTACACGGACGAAGGTTCCACGCACATCGAGATGGCCTACAACCTTGTCTATCGCACAAAAACCGGCAATTTTCACCAGCACTACGGAAAAGAGAATCGCATCCATAACAATATCTTTGTGAACTCGATCGAGCATCAAATCCAGCGAACCCGCACGGAACCCCATATTTCGTTCTTCTTTGAGCGGAACGTTGTTGCCTGGGAGAACGACAGTCCGCTGCTGGGTAGCAACTGGAACGACAATAACTTTCGGATGGATTACAATCTGTACTGGCACGGAGGAAAGCCGGTCGTCTTTCCGGGTAACCTGACGCTCGAAGAGTGGCAAAAACAGCGGGGGCAGGATCTGCATTCCATCATCGCGGATCCAAAATTTGTCGATCCCGCAAACGAGGATTATCGACTTCAGCCGGAGTCGCCGGCCTTTAAACTGGGATTTCAGGCGTTCGATCCACGGGAAGCCGGGCGGACCAGCCCGCCGGTGCTCACTGTCAATTTGCCAGAGGTGCCTGCCGGGTTGCCCAAGGGTGAGTGACCTGGGCTGAAACGCGGATAAAACGCTGGACGAAACGCCAGACATTTCGGGAGGGTCTTGTATGCGCCTCGGGTATGCTCTTGTTTTTCTGGGATTGATGGCGTGTGCTAAGGGGATGGGGATTTTTAGTCCCCCATGCCTGGCCGAAGAGTCGCAATTCGAGTGGACGCCACCGCCGGAGTCTCTGGCGAGATGGCGGGCGATGCGGTTCGGGCTGTTCATTCACTGGGGACCAGTCAGCATCAAGGGGACGGAGATCGGATGGTCTCGCGGGGCTCAGGTCCCCATCGAAGAGTACGACAATCTCTACAAACAATTCAACCCCGTAAACTTTAACGCCGATGAATGGGTGGCCATCGCCAAAGAGGCAGGCATGAAGTATCTCGTGATCACATCGAAGCACCACGACGGCTTTTGTCTGTGGGATTCGGAATACACCGATTACGACATCATGTCCACGCCGTTTAAGCGGGACGTGCTGAAGGAGCTTTCCGAAGCCTGTCGCCGCCAGGGGATCGTGTTCTGCACGTATCACTCTATCTGTGATTGGTACCATCCCGATTACCCGTTGGGCTCCCCCGGCGGTCGAACGCGTAAGCCCAACCCCAACATGGAGCGCTACGTTCAGTACCTCCACAACCAGACGGCGGAGATTATTCGCAAATACGGACCGTTGGGAGTCATGTGGTTCGACGGGGAATGGGAAGCGCCCTGGACGCATGCCCACGGCCTGGCCCTGTACAAACACATTCGCACCC
>NZ_JACIYL010000118.1 GCF_014359955.1 Thermogutta sp.
CGAGCCGATCGGCTTCGACCCCTCGGGTCAGCCGGTCTACTTGAGAGACCTCTGGCCAAACGAACAGGAAATCGCTTCTGCGATGGCTGAGGTGTTGACTCCCGACCTTTTCCAAAAACGCTATCAATCGGTTTTTGAGGGCGACGAACTGTGGCAAAGTCTCGCGGTACAGCCGAGCGAGCTTTTCCCGTGGCGAGAGGAAAGCACGTATATCCATGAGCCTCCCTATTTTGACGGGCTCACGCCGGAGCCCACTCCTCCGCCTCCGATCCGCGGTGCGCGGGTCCTGCTGGCCCTGGGAGATTCCGTCACCACGGATCATATCTCACCAGCCGGGACTATCCCCAAGGACAGCCCAGCGGGCCGCTTCCTCATTGAAAGAGGTGTTCCGCCGGAAGAATTCAACACGTATGGAGCGAGACGCGGCAACGACCTCGTCATGGTTCGGGGAACATTTGCCAACATTCGCCTGCGCAACTATCTGGTCCCTGACCAGGAAGGTGGTGTGACTCGCTACTGGCCGACGGGCGAAGTGCTTACCGTCTTCGAAGCCGCCATGCGATACAAGTCAAACGGGACTCCCCTGGTGGTCCTGGCGGGGGCCGAATACGGGACCGGAAGTAGTCGCGACTGGGCCGCCAAGGGAACGGCCCTCTTGGGAATCCGTGCCGTTCTGGCCACCAGTTTCGAGCGCATCCACCGGAGCAATCTCGTGGGAATGGGGGTCCTCCCCCTTCAATTTCCGGAAGGCCAGACATGGCAAAGCCTCGGTTTGAGCGGCGAAGAAGTGATCGATATCCTCGAGCCGGAAACCGAGCTGACTCCGCGATGTCAAGTGCGGGTGGTTGCCCGGAAAAGCGATGGTCAAACCATCGAGTTCTCCTGTCTGGCGCGAATCGATACTCCGGTGGAACTTGAGTACTACCAGCATGGCGGCATCCTGCCGATGGTCCTGCGAAAATTGCTTTCCGCACCCTGACCGTTGCCCATCGCTCGGAAGATCGTTTGGAAGATTCCACGCGCCGCAGGGGTAATGCATGAATTGCCCCTACCAGGAACTGAGCTGCGCAGACACAGTGGCACAGGACAACGAGGGACGACTCAGCTCGGCACCGGCTTGGGCCGTGATGCGGCCCTCGCTTTGGCATCCGGTTCAGGGTGACGACCGATTGTGCCCGCGAGGGGAGGCATCTGTCGCCCGTTGATCTTGGACAAAATGTGGCCGGGGGATGCGCTCCGGTTTTGTATCCACGCGGAGCCCCGGACGGAGAATCCGCCTTCCGTCTCTTGTGATCAGCACGACGAAGCTTGATTGTGCCAGAAGCTGCTCGAGGATGGCCTGGCCCACAGTCGAGTCAAGCCGCCCCGGCACCAGCTCGTAAACCGCGCTGCCCCACACGCCAGGAGAAAGTAATTCAGATAAACAAAGGAGGCCAGAGCGGTCCGGCCGCCATTCAACGGGCCAGGTCCGAGCTTTGAGAAAAGAACATTCAAACCGGCGGCAGATCGTCGGTCGGTCTTCATACTTGCGACACCCTGTGCACGTCAAGTGCGGACAGTCCACACCGGTGGGCTTGTCCTCTGGGCCCACGTGCCCTGCTGGGATGGGCAGCCAGGTGCAGCAGGCTGTGCACGCGCCGCAAGGACGCTCCGCGACTGACTGCACAGACGCAGACGAAGAACTGGAACGCTCCCTCACATCGACCATAAGCTCCGGCACAAGCAAAACCGTTGTTTCGTTCTCAGTAATGACCACCAGCCGTTGCTTCGGGAATCTACGGCAGGCCATTCCAAAGGGACTAGATTTGTGTCTCGACCGTTTGGGATCGGTTCCCCATTATTTTTTGCTTTGCCGCAAAAAATATCCTATCTTTTCCAATAGACCGAATTGAATGTCGCGCCTGTCTCGTCTGTGGTGGTTCTCGTCTCGATAGGGAGGGCCTTATGAGGTCGCCGAAGCTGCTTTGGGTGCTCCGCAAATGCGAGGACAAGAAAAGACGTCGCGGCGCGATTGTCATGCTCACGGCACTGCTCATGGTCTTCATGATGGGGCTTCTGGCCCTTTCGGTGGACGTGGGCTACATGATGACGGTGAAGACGGAGCTCAAACGAGCCACCGACGCGGCCGCCCTGGCAGGTGCCGCCAGCCTGGCCGAGGGAACCGACGTCGCCCGCCTCAAAGCCTTCGAGTTCCTCGCCAGAAATCCCATCGGTCATCAGAACTTGACCGAGTTGGAAGACTGGGAAGATCGATTGGAGGAGCTCCTTGCTCAGCACTCCCAGGAATTTCGCGTGGACTTCGGGGAATGGGACGCTGACACCGGCGAATTCCTCCCCACAGCGACGGCGCCCTCCGCCATTCGCGTGACAACGACCCACAACGGCGGACCTTTGTTTTTCGCCCGAATCTTCGGCCGGGATGCCTTCGTCCTTCAGGCTGAATCCATCGCCCAGTACCAGCCCCGGGATATCGTGTTGGTTCTCGACTTTTCAGCCTCCATGAACGACGACAGTGAACTCCGCCGAATCACTGAATTCGGCCCGTCTGCCCGCGAGGCCGTGGAAGCCAACATTCAGCAAATCTACGAGGAACTCGGTTCGCCGACTTACGGTTCCCTCCAGTTCACGCCGCAGTACTACACCCAGGTTGGCAAACCACCCCAATCGTCCTGCGAGCCCCAGATCACCGTCACGTTCCGGGGGGACGATGTCTATGTGGTGTCCACCAAGGATCTCTCAAACGTCGTGCTCCAGTTCTCCGACGGCACGACTCAGAAATTCGACGGACTCTCCGGAAAAACCGGCGTGTTCCGGGGGACTGGTCGGAACGCCAACAAGCGAATTGACCGATGCTGGGTCAAATCGGGATGCAACGCTAGCGGCGAGGGCCCCGGCTACGGAGAACGTTTCGAAGACACCACGACGAATATCATGAAAGCCTTCGGCCTCGACAAAGTGCCCTACCCATATCCCTCCGGGAGTTGGGAAAGCTACATCAACTACGTGAAAACGAGCACCTTCGTGAAAAACGCGGGTTATCGAAAAATGTACGGCTATTTAACCCTCATCAACTACTGGCTGGAGCAAAAACCCCAGGCCGACGAAACACCGGATTTGTGGAAGGTCAGTGAGCAGCCTGTCAGCCAGCTCAAAGAGGCTGTGGGCGTGTTTTTCGACTACATTCAGGCGGTGAACACCAACGATCGGGTATCGCTCGTGATCTACAACTCGCCCGATCAAACGGCGGTGACTGAGTATCCGCTCACTCAATCTTTTGAAGCGATTAAAGACACCATCGTCCACCGGCAGGCCGGTCACTATGACCATTACACGAACATCGGCGCGGGAATCAAAAACGGAGTGGACGAACTTTTTGCCCACGGACGACCAGGGGCCTTCAAAATGATCGTGCTCATGACGGATGGAAAAGCCAATCGGCCGTACAACCAAACCCAGGGACGTTCCTACGCCCTTTCCCAGGCCCAAAGGGCGGCCGAAAACCGAATTCCGATTTTCACGATCGGGCTGGGGTTGGATGCCGATACGGATTTGCTTGACGAAATCGCTCGCATGACCAACGGCCAGTCGTTCATCGTGCCCGGCACCCTGGCCGTCACCGACTATCGTGAGCAGCTCATTGAGAAGTTCCGCACGGTGGCAGCCCACCGACCCGTTCGCCTCGTCAAATAGCGGGGCATAACGCCCTTGATACACTCGCGGATGGCAAGGATGCGTTGCGATTTTTTGGTGTATCAGTTTGGCGACAGGATCCCTCATGGTGCCCGAAAGAGGTATGGAGACGCGACGAACGGCCAGGGACGGCCGCTAAGCTGCCGACAGGCGCGAGCCCCCGTTGGAACCCGGCTGCGTGGGCTGGTTCTTCCGCGGGGGTCGTCATTTTTCTTGCTGCCCAAACGTGCCCCAACCCATCTCCATTTGCGCTGCCTGACAAGCGACGCTGGCCTCCAGGAAGGTTTCCAGGCAAGTGACACCTATTCCGGAGGCACCTGCTTGTCACGTCCGCTTTTTTCGGAGGGACCTGCCTGTCAGGTCCGCTTTCGGAGGGACCCGCTTGTCGGGTCCGATCAACACCGATCGATGCCCGATTGCCCTTCACCGGGTACGACAAGCGTGCCCCTCTAGACGACGTTTCCGAATTTGCGGCTTTCGGACGGACGTGCTAGTCACGTCCGCGTTTGCAACATGGATGATCCGCCGGCTTTCACCGGGCACGCATGTTGTGCCCACTGCAAAAGCGGGGACGGAGGCGGGGCTCTGGGACTTGACGCGGCAAAGGGGATCAGTAGACTATTTTTATGAGGTGATGGTCGTTCGCGGGAATGGCGGAATTGGCAGACGCGCCAGGTTGAGGGCCTGGTGGCCGCAAGGCCGTGGAGGTTCAAGTCCTCTTTCCCGCATTTTTTGTTTTCGATCATCGGGTAGAGTGTGTTCCTTAACGGTGCCGATCTGTATGCCTCCGAAGAGGGGGCCTCGCGTGCCCGACGGATGGACAGGGAACGAGACACACCGACTGCGAAGAAGCGAGGGAATCGATCCTCGCTGCCCGGTGAATAGAGGCATGGATGAATACCCAAGGTGGGCCAAGCAACACCCAGGGTGTACCTTAATATCGAGAGCAACTGCCCCCTTAGCTCAGCCCGGCAGAGCAGCTGACTCTTAATCAGCGGGTCGTAGGTTCGAATCCTACAGGGGGCACTGGGATCCACGAACCCCAGCAAACTTGCCGACGAGGCAGGTTGTGCGGGGTTTTTCTTTGCGCAGGGGCATTTCCGTAATCGGTCTGGCTAGGTAGCGATGGCCTTCCGACCGGCAACCGCCCCCCACTGGCAGGGAGGCCTCGCGAAGAAGGACACGTGTCTTCGAGAATTAACTCAGCGAGGAGCTTCGCCACCGCTCCTTGCCCATGGTATCGGGTGCTTCTCGATGCTGCTGCGGGTGGCTGGGACTCTGAACGCCGGGCAGTGCGTGGTGGCCTCGAGATCGGCAGTCTGCGGGTGCTTTGACAAATCGAACAATCGCAGGCCCGAAGCCGAAAACGCGGTGGCATCCATTCGGCCTGTGCGACCGGCGTTCCGCACCTCATCGCCCGCCTTTACTGTAGCAAATAAACATTTTTCTCAGGCACAATCGATCCCACCGCCGGACCCCAGAGGTAACGCTACTGCTGGTGGCCTACCTGCATGTCGCCCGAGTTGGTACGCCAGAAATCCATGACGATCTGGTTGCCATCGTAGATGAAGATCCGCCGCTGCTCGGCATGGCCGTCGCCGTCGTCATCGAGCCGCTTGTAGACCCAGCGGTTGGCATAGTCGTAGGCGTACTCGACCACATGATCGACCGCAGCGGCATAGCTTGCCCGGTGCTCCACCTTGGTGAGCCGGTTGCGGTGGTCCCAGGTGTACTGGGTGATGTCCGTGTCGCCCGAGTTGGTAGGCCCCTGTTCGCGGCGTGCCAAGGACTACCCAGAATGGACATGCACACGGCGAGCAACGACGCGGTCACGAGCCTGTATCATCGTTTCGTGTCTCGGCGTTATCTGGGCCCCCCAACGCGCTAACCAACCGGTCGGCAGCACGAAGGACCCTACCCTGCGCTCCGTACATCTCCCGAAGCAACTGCTCTATTTTTTTGACCCTCTCCGGGTCCATGTATTTCTCCCCTTCGTGCCACTTCTCTTTAATGTTCTCTTCGGTCGCAATCGCCTCTCCGAAAGCAGCAATGTTTTCAACCAGACTGCCTAGAAGGACCGCAATCGCCCATACCAGCCCGGACACCGCGCCCACGTAGTCGTTCGGGTCTGGCGGAAGCATGGTGATGCGCGAACCCAGAAACCGGCACACCTGCAGTCGTGTCTGAAAATCTAGCTTCCCAGCCGCAGTCACTAATAGCCGCAGCGCAGTCAAATATGGGTCTGGCGGCGGGTCCTTGTAGCCCAGAACATAGCAATGCAAATAGAGCGACATGGCGTACACTACTTTGAATGGGTCTTCATACTCCCCTCGTTGTTCACTAAGGTCATAAATGTAGGTTACGTACTCAAGAAGCTTTTCAATCTCCCAGCGTTCGTTCTCATCTTGCGGAAAGACACCGGAGGAAAGAGGTTCCACCAATGTCTCCGGCGGTCTCCGATCCAAATAGATATCGGGCAGGGCATCTTCGTACAACTGCTTCACTAAATCCTTCGGCACCCTCTCGGCCAAGAACGCCAGGTAATCGGCATCTACCCGTCTGGTGTTCACCGCGAACCAGTCTCGATCGGGATACGGCTCTGCTCTACTCATATTCAGGTCTCCGTGGAACCGTGTTGAGAGGAGACGCGAACATCGATCTGCCCCCATTAACCTTACGACCTTAACTGATTGACCGCGCACTGTGCCTATAAAGAGCAGATTACCACCATTTCCAAGGCAAACGTAGCGGAGCAAACGGGTCTTTGCCTAACAGCTCACGGTAGTGTGTTGGCTCGGGAGGCTCGCCACAACCAAGCCGGCGGTAGTGGTTTCAACAGTTCTTCAAAGCCTGTTGCTTATTTTCCAATTCTATGCGATGGTTTACTTCCTGCTTTTCTGATCCTTTTTCAATACTGCCGGGGAGCACGTAGTCGCACCGTTTGTCGAGGTAGGCTTTCCGTCCCTGCACCTCCCAGTAGATAGCGCTGCACTTGCGTGCGACCTTGGCACATTCCCTTTCATCGCGGTAGTTTCCTCCTAGGTTTTGCAGCGGTTTATAAAAGTCGTCATGGAGTATCCTGCATTCCATTCTCCGCTTGTATATCTCCCAGCACCTCTTCGCGTACGCCTCCCATTCCTGCGTTCCGGGTGCGGGCACTAGGGACGGGCCAGGCCCTTCCTCCCACCCAGGAGGCAGGGGGGTGTAACTGGGGGGAATCTCTTCCGAGCTTACGGGAGGATAGATAGGAGGCCAGTTGATCTCAGGCATCCCCGGGGCGATAGGCCTAGGACGAGGCAAAGCTGGCCTTGGCGGTACGCCCGGCCGAACAGGCGACGGACCCGGACGGACGGGAAGCGGGGGCGCTACCGGTCCCCGCAATCCGTCAGGATCAACGGCACCACTCGGCGAATTCTGAATATACCGGTACAAATTCCCATCCCCGGCGGCGAAGCCAATTGGGTCCTCGCTCAGCCAGCGGCCGACACGAAAATCATACCAGCGGTTGAGGTTGTTCTGAAGTTGGGTGTCACTATCGAACGGTCTACCGGTGAATAAAAAGAGACTATCAATCGTCGGATTACTCTCCGACGTGACTTTGCCGAAGGCGTCATAGATGAGATGATTGACCACGGTGGTCACCTTCTTTCCTCTGCGAAACCTGGGTTGTCCAGTCTTGCAACCCCGTTCGGAACCGTCTGCGCGTCAAGTTTGGCAATATTCCGGATTGTGTTCGGGGCGTGCATCAAGCCCCACTGTCCCCTTTCATTCGCCGGGTTGTCAATGCATTCGAATCCTATGATCTAGGCCGCCTCAAAGGTTCCCTTGATCTTGTACCGTCACACCAGGTTAAAGCTGACCGCTGATTTGAACAAAAGAAAACAGAACCATCTCTCACACGCTACCGTATCATTGGCACAGCACACGAGTTGCTTACCATGGCAAATCGGTAATGAGCGAACTGCGATGCCACCTTGGCTTAGGTTTCGCTACTCATCATCGACAGGGCCGTGCCTCCACCCTTTCACGCAGTGGTATCGATCGTTCACGGCCATGATAATCCGAACAATAGTCTCAATTCCCATTGCTCCAGGGAGTGTTATTGCCACGTTAGCGCAAGTGTGGTTGTAACTACCTCCGGCAACAATGCCCTGTGATTCCAGCTCTTCCATAAGGCTATCCATAAACCTATCAATGGTCTCTCGAGAGATCCCCGGAAAAAACTCGAAAATATAAACATATCCGGCCATACAATAACGAGTATCTTTTATGAAAACAAAGGAAAGGTGTGGGCTCAATTAAGCGATAGAATCTTATTTACAATCTGGTAGGCAACGCCGATACTTATTTCCTTAGGAATGATAAAAGTCTCATTTTGCAAAATCACCTTCACGTGACTACCCTTTCCACCACCTTTCACTACCTTTCCGCCCCATTTTGTGAGCAACCTCACAACACCGTCCTGTCCCAGGTTCCGAATATGGTTGACGACCTGTCCCTTGTTTATTACGCCAGTTTCAATACAGCACCAAAGGGCTGCCGGACTCTTTAGGCAACCCTGGAGTGAACTGACGCAGCCAGTCGGATCAACATCAAAAAGCGGGTTATTCCCCACGTACCGATACAAATTCCCGTCGCCGCCGTTAAAGCCGATCGGGTCCTCGCTCAGCCAGCGGCCGACCCCGGCATCGTACCAGCGGTTGAGGTTGTTTTGCAGTTGGGTGTC
>NZ_JACIYL010000119.1 GCF_014359955.1 Thermogutta sp.
GAAAACTGTGACCATGGGAAAACTTTGAACAGCATCCGGGGAGGCCTCGACCGCCAACAGCCGATTCAATGAGCGATCGAGAGGCTTCACGTTCGAGCGCTCGCCGACTTTGTCATGGGTTTGTCATGAGACAGCGCGGGCGGCGGCAGATCTTTTGAGCGTCCCCGGGGGTTCGGCAGGCTAGATGAGCATATCCTCATGTCCAGCGTGGTCGTGGAAAATCTCGCCAAGCATTATGACGACCTTCGTCGGGGACGGATTGTGGCCCTGGAGGGACTCAGTTTCGTGGCCCGAGCCGGCGAGGTTTTCGGCCTCCTGGGCCCCAATGGGGCGGGAAAAACCACCACGCTGCGGATCCTTGCGACGCTCCTCAAGCCGACATCCGGCCGGGCCGTGGTCAACGGCTTTGATTGCCTCACCCAGCCCGACGAAGTCCGACGGTCGATCGGATTCATGTCCGTCAACACGGCCGTGTATGACCGCATGACCGCCTGGGAAATGGTGGAATACTTTGGACTTCTCTACGGGTTGCCGCGGGATGTGCTGCACGCCCGCATGGAAGAGCTTTTCCATCGCCTCCGCATGTGGGAGATCCGTGACGTCCTGGGCGCCAAGATGTCCACTGGGATGAAGCAAAAGGTCTCCGTGGCCCGCGCCCTCATTCACGATCCCCCCGTGCTCATTTTCGATGAACCCACCGCAGGCTTGGACGTGCTCGTGGCACGAGCGCTGCTCAAAACCATCGGAGAGCTGCGTGATCAAGGGAAATGTGTCATTTTTTCCACGCACATCATGCGCGAGGCAGAAAAGCTCTGCGACCGCATTGCTATCCTTTATCGGGGCAAGATTCTGGCCGCGGGCACATTGTCGGAACTCCGCGACAAGTACCGCGAAAATGATCTGGAAGAACTCTTTTTCCGTCTGATTACCCAGGTCGAATCGGAAGGCCGCCAGCCGGAAGCAACGCAGGAGGAAAATCGCCGTGAACCGTGCGAGCGGGACATGGTGGGAACTGAAATCGACACCCAGACCGGATCACCCGCAATAAACCGTCGGACATGACGTGGCGAAACGTTCGCATCATCTTTGCCCGCGAAATCCGCGATCAGTTGCGCGATCGCCGGACGATCTTCATGGTGGCGGTGCTCCCGGTGCTGCTCTACCCCCTGCTGGGTTTGAGCTTTTTTCAAATTGCCCAGTTCATGGGGGAAAAGCCCAGTCGGATACTGGTTATCGGCGCTCGGGAACCGCTCGATCCCCCGCTGTTCGAAAACAATCGCTTTTGTGAAATATTTTTTGCAACTCCTGGGGAAGCCCGTCTTCTGGAGTTGACTTTTCTCCGCGAGGAGCCCGAGGATCACGTCCTGCCCAGAACGACTGAGGGCTGGGAAGCCCTCGCCAAGGAAGCCATCACATCGCAGAATTTTGACGCCGTACTGGTGTTTCCACCGGGATTCGCGGGTGAACTTGCGCGATTCCGGGAGGAGATCCGCCGACAGTTGGCGGCACACTATCCTTCCGATGTTCAGAATCCGGCCCATGCAGGTTCTCAACCTCCCGGGCCGGAGAGCCCAGACGAATCGAATAACTCCGGCGCGATCCCGGCCGGGAAGGGTCAACCGGTCATTGTGGCGCGGTCCGCCATTCCCTCGCCGCAGATTTACTTTTCATCCGCGCAGGAAAGATCGCAAACCGCCTACAATCGATTGCAGCGCGTCCTGGAACAATGGAGCACCCAGGTGATGATCGCCAATCTGGCGGCCGCTCAGTTGCCGCCGGAAGCCGCTCGCCCTTTCCGTCTGGAAATCGCGGATGTCTCGGCGGGAACGTCGCTTCAGGGAGCTGCTGTTTGGGCCAAGATTTTCCCCATCCTGCTGGTCATCTGGTCCCTCACCGGCTCGTTCTATCCAGCAGTGGATCTGTGCGCCGGAGAAAAGGAGCGGGGAACGCTGGAAACACTTCTTTCCAGTCCGGCCAGCCGGAAAGAAATCGTCCTCGGCAAGCTGGCCGCCGTCACGCTTTTTAGTATGGCGACTGCGGTCCTCAACCTGGTCAGCATGGGGCTGACAGGGTGGCTGGCGTTCGGCAACCTGCCGCAGTTTTCCGCTCCTCCGCTGTCCTCGGTCCTGTGGCTGGGACTGGCGCTGTTACCGACTTCGGCCGCGTTCAGTTGTTTGGCGTTGGGCATCGCCGCATTCGCGCGAAGTACGAAAGAAGGCCAGTACTATCTGATGCCGCTGCTTTTTGTCACGCTACCGCTGGTCGGCTTGCCCATGGCGCGAGGTCTTGAACTGGACCTCGGCACATCTCTCATTCCGATCACGGGCCTGGTGCTGTTGCTGAAAACCCTCATCGAGGGGCAGATCGCCGAGGCCCTCCGCTTCGTCGCGCCGGTGACTGCGGTGACTCTGGGCGGATGCCTTCTCATGCTCCGCTGGTCTGTCCAGCAGTTCAATCGCGAGCAGGTGCTCTTCCGGGAGAGTGAGCGATTTGATCTCAATGCCTGGCTGCGGTACGCCACACGCCGGCGTTCCGTTCCCACTCCGGCGCTGGCACTTCTGTGTGGGGTCAGCATTCTACTGATTCGTTTTGTGCTGACACAAGCTCTTGCCCGGACTTCGGCGACCCTCAGTTTCATGCAGCAGGCGCTCATCACGCAGTTGGTTGTGGTCCTCCTGCCGGTGGCGGTGATGACGTGGCTGTTCGTGGACAGGCCGCGCGACACACTCCTTCTGGGATGGCCCCGCTGGCAGCACATCCTGGGTGCGGCGCTGCTCGCCGTTGTTCTGTGTCCTGCATTCAGTGCATTCAAATTGTGGGTGACGAGAGTGTACCCTCTCGATCCGGCCATCGCGGAGTACCTCAAGCAGCTTTCCACAAGCGTGCCGGACTGGCCGACGCTGCTGTTCGTGATGGCTCTCGTACCGGCCGTATGCGAAGAACTCGCCTTCCGAGGATTCGTGCTCTCCGGCTTTCGGAGTGGTCTGAGGTCTCTGGAGGCCGTGGTGTACTCCGCTGTGTTTTTCGGCCTCACCCATGCCCTTATGCAGCAGTCGGTGGTGGCATTTGTGGCGGGACTGGTGCTGGGAATGCTTGCCCTTCGCACGGGCAGCCTTTACCCCTGTGTGGTGTATCATGCTTTGCATAACGGTCTCGGTCTGGCTATGGGATCGATCACCGCCGAGTTCTACCGCCAGAATCCCTGGCTGGAATCCCTGGCCAGTTGGACGGAGGACGGCCTGATGTTTCGCGGGCCGATCGTGGCCGCCGGCATTCTCGCCGCTGGACTGATTGTCTCCTGGATGATTCCTCCCTCGGCATATCGGGTGGCCGCCGAGGACGACGCCGATTGAGCTGGGGTCGCAACACTCGCTGGGAATAAGCTGTGATCTCCAAAATAATTCGATACGACTCCCACCGTAGAACTGATGCCCGAGTTCCGAATTTATCGACTGTCCGCTGACTGGGTCATATCCCCCGGAGAGTCTCCTCGCCGGTTGGGCAGTGTTTTTCTCTACCAGGATCGCGTGCTGGCTGTTGCGGATGGTTCCTCTTCCGGTCGCGTTGCGGAGGAGCTGCGGGCCAGCCTGCCCGAAAGTGCACGGATCGTCGTCGAAGAGCATGCCTATCCGGGCTGTGCAATCCTTCCCGGACTGATCAATGCCCACACCCATCTGGAGTTGAGCGGTTGGAACAGAGGTTTTACGGAGGGCCAAGCTCTGTGGGACTGGATTCCCACCGTGGTCGTGTTTCGCCGATCGGCGGCCTACCGTCCGGCGGAAGCCCTCCACCGCGGTATCCAGGAATGTGTTGCGGGAGGTGCCTGCGGAATTGTTGACATCGCGCAGCCCGGCTGGCCTGCCTGGTGGCTGGAAACAGTCTTTCCCCAACAACATTTATCTTCCCAGCCGTGTCCCCGTGTGCTCAGCCTTCTGGAGTGCATCGCCGTGCGGGAGGATGTGGTCGGGGCACTCCCTGCCCGAGTGGACGCCCACCGCCGCGCCTGTGCGCTGCTGGGGGTAGACCCGGGAATCAGTCCCCATGCCCCCTATACCGTCCCGCCCGCCGTCCTGCGGCAACTCGTTTCATACGCCAATGCCCGGGCTCTTCCAGTGGCCATCCACCTTGCCGAGACAACAGAGGAAGGAGAGTTTCTTCAACACCAGACGGGGCCGTTTGACAAGATGTTCGCCGAGCTGGGAATCAATGTCCGATCTCTTTTCGGAATCGGTACAAGCTGGGCCGAGTACATCACCATTCTTTCCCAGAGCCGTCCCCTTCTGGTTGTCCACGGGAATTATCTGACATCGCTTGAGCGGAGTTTGCTCCGCCGATTGGCCCGGCGGGCTGCGGTGGTGTTCTGTCCGCGAACACACTGCCGCTTCGGGCATGCGCGTTATCCCCTCGACGACTACCTGGCAGCCGGGATTCCCGTGATTCTCGGAACGGATAGTCGCGCCACCAATCCCGACCTGAGCATTCTACGGGAACTGCAAACTGTACGGGAACTCTTTCCCCACTTGCCCGCCGCGCAAATCCTTGCCATGGCAACTTCCCAACCGGCGAAGGTCTTGGGATGGCGAGGCTGGGGATATCTGCGGGACGGGGCCTCTGCCCAGATCACGGTCGTCAAACTGGGCGATCAATTCGCGGAACGAGATCCCCTGGAAGCCGTGCTAAGTCCCCAGACGACCGTTCGTGCCGTCTGGATCGACGGCCAAGCGGCGTACTCTGCGGACAACGACAATTAGCCCGTGCTTTTGGAAAAGGACGGTGCGGTGTCTCGCCCGCAGCCGTGTGCCGCCCCCGGGTTATCAGGACGATACCTTTCCGGAACTCATTCGTCTTGCAAAGGGAAGCCAGCTTTTGCTTCCTCCCTCCGCCACGGTGGTTTTGCCGCCATCGGCGTTTATAATGGGGGCGAAAACATGTTGACCCGCCCCGGGCAATTCCTGCGAGATCCTGTGGGAGGTCCTGCTATGCATCGACTGACACACGTTTTGGCGCTGGGCTTGATCCTTCCCCTAACTGGCACGGCCCTGGCCCAGGAATCGCCCCACAAATCGTGGAATGTCGTCGTCATTCTGGTGGACGACCTGGGAGCCACCGATCTTGGATGCACCGGCAGCCGATTTTACGAAACACCCCACATCGATCGTCTCGCCTCGCAGGGGATGCGTTTCACCCAGGGCTATGCCGCGTGTACCGTGTGTTCACCCACCCGGGCAGCCCTCCTGACGGGCAAGTATCCGGCGCGGTTGCACCTGACCGACTGGATCCCCGGCCATGTTCGTCCGCGGGCCAAACTTCGCGTTCCCGATTGGACGATGTACCTTCCCCTCGAAGAACTCACCCTCGCCGAACGGCTCCATCAAGCAGGTTACGCAACGGCCCATGTGGGAAAATGGCACCTGGGTAACGCCCCCTATTATCCCCAGCATCAGGGATTCGATCTGAATATTGGGGGAACGCAATGGGGTTCGCCCGGCAGTTACTTCTGGCCGTACGGAAAAGACAACCGCCGCGTTCCCCTGGAGGGCGGTCACGAGGGGGAATATCTCACCGATCGCCTCACGGATGAAGCCATTAAGTTCATCAGTGCCAACAAGGAAAAGCCCTTTTTCTTGTATTTTGCCCACTATGCCGTGCATACGCCGCTCCAGGCCAAGGAACAGCTTGTCCACTACTACGAAAAGAAGCTCGCAGAAGCGAATGCCCGGGGAGACGACCTGGATGGCCAGCAATGCCCGGTTTACGCCGCGATGATCCATAGTTTGGATGAGAGCGTCGGCCGGATTCTCGACACCCTGGACAGCCTCCAACTGACCGAGCGCACGATCGTCATCTTCACATCCGACAACGGTGGACTGGTTTTGCCGGCCTGCCAAAAACGGCCCGTGACCCACAACATCGGCCTGCGGGCGGGAAAAGGTTCGGCCTACGAGGGTGGCGTCCGCGTTCCCTGGATCATTCGGTGGCCTGGGGTGACCGCTCCAGGAAGCGTCTCCCATGAACCGATCATCACGATCGACCTCTATCCCACCGTCCTCGACATGCTCGGCCTCGCCGACGATCCTTCGCACCATGCCGACGGCATCAGCGTGGCCCGTGTCCTCCGTGGTCAGGGATCGTTGCCCGACCGTGCCCTGTTCTGGCACTATCCGCATTACCATCCCGGCGGCGCTACGCCCTACAGTGCGGTGCGGCACGGTGACTGGAAATACATCCACTTCTATGAGGATAATCATGGGGAGCTGTACAATCTCAAGGACGATCCCGAGGAATCACAGGACCTTGCCAGCCGTTTCCCGGAAAAGGTTGCAGAGCTCCGGGCAACCCTGGAGAAATGGCTGAAAGAGGTCAACGCCCAATTCCCCACCCCGAATCCCATCTACCGACCTGAATAACCCTCCTGAAAACACGAAACCCACCGACCAATCGGAATTTGGCAATCAGCGAAGGTGATCTGTCCCATTGGCTATGGGGCCGTGGGGCGCGTGTGAGTGTTGGTCCTTGAACAAGGAGATGGCACCATGAGGAAGTCCGTGTGTTGGCTCCTGTGCGGCGTTCTGGCGATGGGATTGGCCGCCTCGGCGGTCGCAGAAGACGGCTGGATCACTATTCCGATCAAGCCGGGTCTGCCGGGCTGGAAGCTCAAGGGAAGCCCCGAGCAGAGCAAATGGCAGGTGGGAACGGCGGCCGTCGATCCGAATGATCCCCGCGCCCTCATCTGCAAACCCGGTGGGGAAGAACTCGTGAACGTCGGTTCCCATGGTGTGGACATCTACACCGAGCAGACCTTTGGCGATGCCATCATCGAGATTGAAGTGATGGTTCCCAAGGGTTCCAACTCCGGCATCTACGTCATGGGCGAATACGAGATTCAGGTCCTCGATAGCTACGGCAAGGAAAAGCTGGGCATGGGAGACATGGGCGCGCTCTACAGTATCGCCGTTCCCAAGGTGAATGCCTCCAAGAAACCCGGCGAGTGGCAAAAGTACGTCATCGAGTACCGTGCCCCGCGTTTTGACGCCTCAGGCAAGAAAATCGCCAATGGCAAGCTGGTCAAAGTGGTGCTCAACGGCCAGGTCATCCACGAGAACCTGGAGCTGCCTTCCCAAACCCCCGGCGGCGTCACCGGCAAGGAAGTGCCCCGTGGCCCCATCATGCTTCAGGGTAATCACGGTCCGGTGGCCTATCGCAATATCCGCGTCAAGCCGCTCGACTGATTCAAAAAACCTGCCCGATGGGCCCAAAGGCGGAAATCATCCGCTCGCTTGAGCCGCTCCGAGTGACGCTCCATCCACCGGCCCCCTTGCCTTCCCGGCACGGTGAAAAAAACAAGCGGGGTGTCTTGGCGACACTCCGCTTGCTTGTTTTCTTGTCGTCCCAGGACTGAACGTTGTCGCTTTGTCCGCGTTCGTCCGGGATGCCGCTTCGCGTTTTCCGAGTCCGTGGATCAGAACTCGACCGTGCAGCCGGTCAACTTGTCCCGAAGCTGTTCGACCCCAGCTTCCGTCACCCCGCTCTGCTGGAGCGACAACTTTTTCAGGGATGCAAGTTTCACCAGATGGGGCACGGCCTCGTCGGTGACGTTGTGACACTCCTTGAGCGAGAGCGTCTGGAGCTGGGAAAGATTGACCAGGTGAGCCAGCCCGGCGCTCGTGATCGGTGTTCCATCCAGAATCAGTTCTTGCAGTTGCTTGAGTTTACCGACATGGGCCAGCCCGGCATCGGTGATTGTCGTGTGCCAGAGATCCAGACTCTTCAGATTGGGGAAATTGAGCAGGGCCTCGGCGGTCGTGTCATCCGCCTGCGTCTCAGCCAGATCCAGCTCTTCGAGATTCTTGCAGTCGGTGAGTTCCTTCAGTCCATGCCCGGAGATGTAAAGTCCGCGGAGAAAGAGCTGCCGCAACTTGGTGAGCGGCTTGAGCGCGGCGATGCCATCATCCGTCACCCCATAACAACGCATGAGGTTGAGCGTTTCCAGATTGGTGAGCGATGCAAGCTGTTTCACGCCGGCGTCGGTAATTCCAGAATCCTCCAGAGCGAGGTCCTTTAAATTGGTCAACTGGGCGATCGTGGCCACGCCCGCATCGGTAACGCTGGGTTGGTTCCGCAACTTGAGGGCCCGCAATTCTTTCAGGTCTTTCAGTTGTTCGAGGCCCGCATCCGTGATCATGACACATCCCCGCAGGTCCAGGTTGCGGAGCTTCTTGAGCTGTCCCACCCACTTCATGCCGGCATCGGAAAAATTGTTGTAAAGCAGCGCCAATTCCTGAAGATTTTCCAGCGTCACCAGGTGCTGAAGCCCCTCATCCGTCAAATTGGTGCTCCGCCGCAAATTGAGCGACCGCAGGCTTTTGATCTGCCCCAGAAACTTCATTCCGTCGTTGGTGATGCTGGTGT
>NZ_JACIYL010000012.1 GCF_014359955.1 Thermogutta sp.
TCTGATGGCTTACGCCTTCGCAGGTTCGAATCCTGCACCCCCCATTGTGATGCACCTAAGCCACTCGCGGGTGTAGCTCAACGGTAGAGCAGTAGCCTTCCAAGCTATTGACGGGGGTTCGACTCCCCTCACCCGCTCTGGCTCCTGGTGGAGGTGTTCGGGTACCAGCGCGAGTGCTGCTGTAGCTCAGCCGGTAGAGCGCGTCCTTGGTAAGGACGAGGTCATGGGTTCAAGTCCCATCAGCAGCTTATTGTGTTTCCGAGCCGGCCGGTTGAGTGGATTGTGGATCAGGTAACTTGAGTTCGAGGTTCCAGACCAGAGCACGGAGATTGATCGAGAATGGCTAAGGATGTATTTGTTCGGACGAAACCCCACGTCAACGTCGGGACGATCGGTCACATCGACCATGGTAAAACCACGCTGACCGGTGCGATTTTGGCGGTGCAATCCCGGAAGGGGCTCGCCAAGTTCAAGAGCTATGCGGACATTGCCAAGGGTGGTACCGTCCGTGACGCGACGAAGACGGTCACGATCCATGTGGCCCACGTGGAATACGAAACAGAAAAACGTCACTACGCTCATATCGACTGCCCGGGCCACGCAGACTTCATCAAGAACATGATCACCGGTGCGGCTCAGATGGACGGTGCCATCCTCGTCGTGTCAGCCGCAGACGGCCCGATGCCGCAGACTCGGGAACACGTTCTGCTGGCCCGCCAGGTGAACGTCC
The DNA here is from genome assembly GCF_014359955.1 of Thermogutta sp. Lineage (GTDB taxonomy): Bacteria > Planctomycetota > Planctomycetia > Pirellulales > Thermoguttaceae > Thermogutta. The sequence goes on from NZ_JACIYL010000012.1 coordinate 731, forward strand.
CGGCGATGGTTGTCTTCCTCAACAAAATCGACCTGGTCGATGATCCCGAGTTGCTCGACCTGGTGGAGATGGAGTTGCGGGAATTGCTGAAGAAGTACGACTTCCCGGGCGACGAGGTGCCCATCATCCGAGGCAACGCCCTGGCAGCTTACCAGAATCCCGACGATCCCGAGGCGACCAAGTGCATTCAGGAGCTCCTCGATGCTATCGACTCGTACATCCCCGAGCCTGTGCGGCCGATCGACAAGCCGTTCCTGATGGCGGTCGAGGACGTGTTCTCGATCGAAGGACGCGGAACGGTGGCCACTGGCCGTATTGAGCAGGGCACGATTCGGCCCGGTGATGAAGTGGAAATCGTCGGTTTCTCGCGGGAACCGCGGAAGACGGTGGTCACCAGCATTGAAATGTTCAACAAGACTCTGGACGAAGGTCGGGCGGGTGACAACGTTGGTTGTCTCCTCCGCGGTATCAAGAAAGACGAAATCGAGCGCGGCCAGGTTCTGGCGAAGCCCGGAAGCATCACACCGCACACGAAGTTTGAGGCGGAAGTTTATATCCTGTCAAAGGATGAAGGTGGCCGTCATACCCCGATCATGAGCGGTTATCGGCCGCAATTCTACTTCCGGACGACGGACGTGACCGGTGAGATCCAGCTTCTGGGTGGGGCCGAAATGGTCCTGCCGGGCGAGAATGTGAAGCTTCAGGTAGAGCTGATCTCGCCCGTCGCGATGCAAGAGAACCTGCGTTTCGCGATCCGTGAAGGTGGTCGCACGGTCGGTTCCGGAGTGGTCACCAAGATCCTTGAGTAGCCGGGTGATTGGTGAACGCCGCTAAGAATCGCGGCGTGGTCCAGCCCGACCGACCGCGAGGTTGGGTGAATCCGGGAGTTGCGGTGGGATCGCCACTCAGAGCTCTCGGTGGCCTTGATCGGCAAGAGAGTGGCGGATAAGCTTAATTACAAGCGGCACCGTGGGGTGCGCGCGGTAGGGGTGTAGCTCAATTGGTAGAGCACCGGTCTCCAAAACCGGCGGTTGGGAGTTCGAGTCTCTCCGCCCCTGTTTTCCGGCGATTGAACCGGTGGCTTTCAGTTGGCATGCGACATGGGGGTTGGCTTCTCGCTGGGTGCCGACCAGGTCGGGTAAGGAAGGTCTCTAGCCAAGACGGCGGCCGTTCATGCTTCAAGCCGCAAGTAAACGCAAAAGTACGGTAGTCGGTGTCATTATTTCCGAGCTGTTTCGGACGACGCTTTACAAACGCACTCAGGGACGCGTCGTCCGGCAGAGCACTTTCGCCGCGATACTGGCGATGGGAATCTTCGCCGCCTGGAGGCTGGAGGGGACGCTGGGCTCCTGGGGGTTCGACACCGGCGTCAGGCTTGGGGTCCCGATCCTTTTGGTGGTCGCCGTGGCGTGGTTTGCCTACCGTCTGATGAACGTGCCGGTTGTCGCCGACTTCCTGATCGCTGTGGAAGCCGAAATGAGGAAGGTGACATGGCCAACGAAAAATGAACTCATCCGAAGCTGTATCGTGGTGTTGGTCACGATGTTTTCGCTGGCCATTTGCCTGACCGTATATGACTTTGTGTGGGCCACGTTCCTTCGTTGGCTTGGGGTTCTTTGACTGGGTGGGGGTGGCTCTGTCGCAACCATTAAATCGTTGGATGGGTTAATATAGCTTTTTCGGCGGGGTGCCCCTGGCAGGCGTCTTCGGAAATTCGTATAGTGAAGTTTTTCGCCCATTAACGGCACAAGTGTCCACCTGCGGTGACGCATGTTTTCGGATGAGGTCCCTCTAGAAGAAAACGCGATGGCGGAAAAGGCCAGTCCGGCTGAACCGGACCAGAGGCCGGAAGTCGCCGTACCGGCCGAGGCGGGTTCCGAGCAGACGCCGCAAGCCGTCGGTCAGCCGGCTGATAGCCACGAGCGTTCAGAGGAAAATCAGGAGGGCGGCGAACAACGGGCGAAGAAAACCCGGCGACAGGCCAAGCCGGAGTCCGCGACGACTTTGGATGCAGGAGCCGAGGAGGGGGGGCAGAAGAGCTCTCAGATGGCCTGGTATATCGTCAAGGTCCAGACCAATCGCGAGGACTCGGCGTGTGAGGCCTTGAAACGGCGGATCAAGGTGGCCGGGCTCGATCAATACTTCGGCCAGATCATTGTCCCTGTTGAGCGGATTACGGAGGTCAAGGGGGGAAAGAAGCGGGTCGTGCGGCGGAAGCTGTACCCTGGCTACATCGTCGTGCAGATGGAGCTGAACGACGATACCTGGTTCTTGGTGCGGGAAACGCCGGGTATTGGTGATTTTACCGGAGCGATCGGACGTCCGACGCCGCTTTTACCTCATGAGGTCAACCGGATTCTGGCGAAGCTTGCGGAAGAAAAGGCCGAAGACGCACCGAAGCTGAAAATCGGCTGTCGAGTGGGTGATCGGGTCAAGATCAACGAAGGCCATTTCGCGAATTTCGAGGGAGAAGTGTCGGCGGTCGATGAAGCCAATGGCCGCGTGACGGTCATGATCAATATCTTTGGAAGAAGCACGCCGGTGGAGCTCGAGTACTGGCAGGTCGAGCCTGCGGCGTGAGTGATCCCGCCTGGTGGAGTCGACGCGTTTCTCCGGGTTTGGCAAGCAGTCTTGGAAAGCGAATATTTCAACTCAGATCGTTGGCTAGGGTAGTACCGGCATGGCAAAGCAGTTGGTTGGTACAGTTCGGTTCTGCGTGCCCGGTGGTCAGGCGACGCCTGCTCCGCCCGTTGGTACTTCTTTGGGACGGTTCGGAATCAACCTTGGTCAGTTCGTCCAGCAGTTCAACGAGCGGACGCGGCAATATCTGGGATTGCGGATCCCTGTGGTCGTTCGGGTGTACAACGATCGGTCATTCGAGATGGAGACGCATACCCCGTTCGCGTCTGACTTGTTGAAGCAGGCCGCGGGAATCGCGAAGGGCTCGGGGAATACTCCCAAAGAAAAGGTGGGCAAGGTCACCCGGGCACAGATCGCGGAAATAGCTAAAGCGAAAATGGCCGATTTGAGCGCGCGGGATCTGGAACACGCCTGCCGCATTATCGAAGGAACGGCTCGCAGCATGGGGCTGGACGTTGTCGACTGACGAGGGAGTGGCGTCTTATCCGTTGCGAAGGGCATTTGAGGGGTAGAGGCGAGGGAAACATAAAGGGTTTTTGAGTTCCAGATACCACCTGCCACACACCGCCTCATCGTTGGCCGGATCAAACCTGGCGCGATTGGAAGGCGGGAGAGCTCGAAAGGGTTCGCAACATGGCGAAGAGGTCGAAAAGATACCGTGCTCTTGCACAAAAGGTACCGGGCAAAACCCCGCTACCGCTTGAGGAAGCTGTGAAGCTCCTGAAGACGTTCAACAACACAAAGTTTGATCAGACCGTCGAGGTTGCGATTCGCACGGGTATCGATCCGAGGCAAGCAGACCAGATCATTCGCGGATCGGTATCGCTGCCGCACGGGTTGGGCAAACCGGTGCGCGTGATTGTATTTGCGAAAGGTGACCAGGCTGATGCAGCCCGTGCCGCTGGGGCTGACGAGGTGGGTGGAGCGGACCTCGCAGAGAAGATAAAAAACGGTTGGCTGGATTTCGACGTGTGTATCGCGGCACCCGATATGATGGGGATTGTGGGGCCACTGGGGAAGATCCTCGGGCCACGCGGTTTGATGCCGTCCCCACGGGCCGGGACGGTGACGCCGGACGTGGGCCGGGCCGTCCGCGAGTACAAGGCCGGGAAAGTCGAGTTCCGAAACGACAGTAGCGGAAACATCCATGCTCCGGTGGGCAAACTCAGCTTTGACGAGCAGAAACTCGTCGAGAACATCAAGGCCTTTGTAGATCACATTCAGAGTCTGCGACCTGCCGCCCTGAAGGGGCAATTCATCAAGGGCGTGACCATCTCTGCGACAATGTCTCCTGGCATCCGAGTGGCCGTGTGAGCGGGCAGGGGGGACTCGCTTCACCTGTGATTGAGACAGAGACAGATATCGTAGGAAACACGTTGTGGTGAGCATCGGGAAGCAATGAGCAAGTATGTCAAGCAGTTGATCACCGAGCATTACCGGCGGCGGCTCGAGGGCGTGGATTCGGCCGTCCTGGTGAATGTGATCGGTTTGGACGCGAACAGGACCCGGCGCCTGCGCAGGGAGCTTGCGGACAAGAACATTCGCCTGATGGTGGTGAAAAACACGCTGGCCGCGCGGGCATTCCGGGGAACCCCGTTGGAAAAGGCGTTCGAGAATATCTCGGGGCCGACGGCCATCTGCTGGGGGGGTGAAGATATTGTCACCCTCGCCAAGGAGGTAATGAGGTTTGCGAAGGACGAGGACTTCGCTCCCTTTACAGCCAAAGGCGGCGTGTTAGAGGGAGAACCTCTCACTCCCCAGCAAGTGGAGGAAATCAGCAAGTGGCCATCGCGTCAGGAACTGCTGGCGCAACTGGCAGCTCGGCTGATGGGCCCCGCCTCGACGCTCATGAACGCTCTGGCGGGACCGGGATCGACCCTGGCCGGACAATTGAAGCAACTTGCCGAGGGCGAAAAGGCCGGTTCGGAGGGCGACTCTGGCAGTGCGGAGACAGGCGCTTCGTGATGAACTTCGGCCTAAGGGCCGCTGAAAAAAGTGGCGAATTGTTAACGGGAAAAACGTGACTCAGGTTTCGTGTCAGCGAAATAACGGGTTCGAGTGATTGGATAAGGATTGGAGTGACCGATGGCAACCGACGCACCTGTACGTGAATTCAGCCAAAAGATCAAGGAACTGGGGGACGCGATTGTGGCGCTGCCCCTCAAGGAAGTGAAGGAACTGAACGATTATTTGGAAATCGTTCACGGGATCAAGCCAGCGGCCGGCGGGGTCATGGTGGCGGCCGTCCCGGGTGCTGGTGCCCCTGGTGCAGCGCCCGCTGCCGCAGAGAAGACCGAATTTGACGTCGTGCTCGAGAACTTCGGCGCCAACAAGCTCAAGGTGATCACCGCCGTGCGATCACTTCTGCCGGGAATCAGCCTGGCCGACGCCAAGAAGCTTGTGGAAAGCGCTCCCTCGAAGATCAAAGAAGGCGTCAGCAAGGAGGAAGCGGAAAAGATCAAGCAGGCCCTGGAAAAGGAGGGTGCGACTGTCTCCATCAAGTGAAGCCTTGGGGCTTCGTTCGTCTTCACCGGCGGCATGCCGACGTTTGCGCGATGGCGTTTTGTCAACGGGTGGGTGGCGGTTATCGCGTTCCGTGGGAGGTGTGGCTTCGGAGAGGCGGAGTGGTTGTCCGCACAGTTATCCGCAAAATGTCTTGTGGGAGCTCCATGCTCGTAACGAGTCTGGGCCGGGTGAGGGTTGCGCGCGCTGTTCTGTGACCAGACCGCTGCTCGGTGCCAGCTCGTTTATTGTTTTCTTGGGGCCCCACTGATTGGTTCTGACTTCGGAGGGTTCAACGGCAATGGCAGTTCCGGCCCAACGTCGCCTTGAAATTAAGGAAGTTCGTCATTTCGGTAGCCGGCGTTACGATTTCCCGATCCCTGATCTCACTCAGATTCAGACCAAGGCGTATGAGAGGTTCCTCCAGGCCGACGTGCCGTGGAACAAACGAAAAAACGAGGGTCTGGAAGCCCTTCTCCGCGAAACATTCCCCATCGAGAACCTCGACAAATCTCTGCGCCTGGAATACATCCGCTACGAGTTGGGCAAGCCCCGGTACACGCCGGAGGAATGCAAACAACTCCGCTTGACCTACGGACGGCCATTCCGCGTCTGGCTGCGGCTGAACAAGGAGCAGCCTGTTGAAGAAGAGGTGTTTCTTGGCGAAATCCCCATCATGCTCGGCGGTGGGGAATTTATCATCAACGGGGCCGAAAGAGTGGTGGTGAGCCAGCTCCACCGCAGTCCTGGCATGGACTTTATCGAGAACAAGGAGGGTGATCGCAAAATTTATAGCTGCCGCATCATTCCAGAGCGGGGAAGCTGGATCGAAATCATCCTCACCAAGCGGGACACGCTGGCCGTTCGAATCGACCAGAGCAACAAGTTTCCTGTCATGACGTTGCTCCGGGCGATGGATCCGAAGTTCAGCCAGAACTCGGATATCATCCGCGCGTTTTATGGCGACGTGATCAAGGAAGAAAAAATTGCCTCGCGGGCTTCGGCATCGAAAATCAAAGACAAGGTGGCGGTGGAGGATATCGTTTATCCGCCGGAAAGCCCGAACGCCGGGGAAATCATTGTTGAATGCGGGCAGGTCATCACGGAGAGTGCAGCCGAGCAAATTTGCACCTCCGGTTTGAAGAGCGTCTGGGTAATGCCCAATGATCGGAATCGGCTCATTCTCGATTCTCTCGCCGAGGATCCAACCGCCAGCCACGAGGAAGCGCTTTTGAGGATTTATCAGAAGCTCCGGCCGGGCAATCCCCCGCAATTGGAGCGTGCTCGCACGCTGTTCTACGAGCGGTTCCGGGATCCCAGCCGATACCGACTTGGTCGGGTGGCCCGATTCCGAATCAACCGCAAGCTCGGGCTCAACGTACCCGAAGATGAAATGGCGCTGCGGGCGGAAGACCTCATCGCGGCCATCAAGTATCTGGCCCGGTTGCGAGCCGGGGATCCCACAGCGGAACCCGACGACATCGATCATCTCGGTAATCGACGGGTGCGCACAATTGACGAGCTGGCGTGCGAGGAGCTGCGAAAGGGCTTTTTGAAGCTCCGGCGAACCGTTTCCGACCGAATGAATTTCAGCGACGTGGCCGACATGACGCCACGGAGTCTCATCAATCCGAAAAGCGTTTCCGCGGCCATCGAGTATTTCTTTGGACGCGGCGAGCTTTCTCAGGTCGTTGACCAGACCAACCCGCTGTCCATGCTGACGCATGAGCGGCGTTTGTCTGCCCTGGGACCCGGTGGTCTGAACCGCAAGCGGGCCGGTTTCGAGGTTCGCGACGTGCACGCTTCGCACTACGGGCGGATGTGCCCCATCGAAACCCCGGAAGGTACCAACATCGGTTTGATTTCCAGCCTGGCGATTTACGCCAGCCTTGATGAATACGGTTTTCTGATCACGCCCTATCAGGTGGTGAAAAACGGGGTCCTCCAGGATGAGATCCGCTGGCTCCGTGCGGACGAGGAGTTCGACAGCTATCTGGCCCCCGCCGATGCCCCGGTGAAAGATGGCAAGATTCAGGGGGATACCATCGTGGCACGCCACCGGGGTGACTTCAAGTTGGTCCCCGTTTCGAAAATCCAGTACATGGACGTTTCTCCGGCCCAGATCGTGGGTGTTTCCGCGGGGTTGATCCCCTTCCTGGAACATGACGACGCCAACCGGGCGTTGATGGGCTCCAACATGCAGCGGCAGGCTGTGCCGCTTCTGGTCACCGAGCCACCCCTCGTGGCAACCGGACTGGAAGGAAAAGTCGCCGAAAACTCTAGTCTGGTGGTTCGGGCCCGGCGTGACGGAACCGTCACCTACGTGGACGCCAACCGAATCGTCATCGATAACACCGATGTGTATCTCCTGCAGAAATTCGTGGGATTGACGGAAAAAACCTGCCAGAATCAAAAGCCCATTGTGAGGGTGGGCGAGAAGGTCAAGAAAGGACAGATCATCGCCGATGGGGCGGCCACCTGCCAGGGTGAACTCGCCCTGGGGCGGAATGTCCTCGCGGCGTTCATGTCCTGGGAAGGTTTCAATTTCGAAGACGCGATCATCATCAGCGAGGAACTCGTCCACAACGACGCATACACCTCGATCCATATTGAGGAATTCGACGCTGAGATTCGCGAAACCAAGCTCGGACGGGAGGAATTCACCCGCGATATCCCCAACGTCAGCGAAAAACAACTTCGCAACCTTGATGAGAACGGGATCGTCCGGGTGGGGACCCACGTCAAACCCGGCGACATTCTGGTGGGTAAAGTCACCCCCAAATCCAAGACCGAGCTGACACCCGAGGAGAAACTCCTGCGAGCGATTTTCGGTCGGGCAGGGGAAGACGTGAAGAACGACTCGCTGGAAGTACCACCGGGCGTGGAAGGAATTGTCATCCACACCCAGAAGTTTGCCCGACGGACAAGTCTCTCCGAGGCCGAACGCGAAGAGTATGACCGGGCCCTCAAGCAGGCGGAGGCCGAGGGCAACGCCCAAATCGCCGAGGCGTTCACAAAACTCATCGAGGCCCTGGAGCAGGCGCTCGGGCAGCGGATCACGGATGACGATGGTGTGCCGTTGCTGGAAGGCAAAGAGCATCGGTACATCGCCGAACAGGCACAGCGGTTCCAGCTCGACCGACTGGAAATCCGCACTGCGCAGAAGCGTGCAAAAGCCGAGAAGATCTATGCCGAGTTGTGGCCAGCGGTAGAGGCGGCCATTGATGCCCGTGATCGGAAAGTGAACTCGCTCAAGCGTGGCGATGAACTGAAAAGCGGTGTGCTCCAGATGGTCAAGGTGTACATCGCCACGAAGCGGCACATTTCCGTGGGCGACAAGATGGCCGGGCGTCACGGTAACAAGGGCGTTATTGCGAAAATTCTCCCCAAGGAGGACATGCCGTTCCTGGCGGATGGGACGCCGGTCCAGATCCTCCTCAATCCCCTTGGCGTGCCCAGCCGTATGAATGTGGGTCAAATTCTGGAGACCCACCTCGGTTGGGCGGGAGCCAAGCTGGGCTTTCGGGCGATCACCCCGGTCTTCGACGGTGCGAACGAAGACCAGATCCGCCAGTGCCTGAAGGAAGCCGGGTTGCCGGAAAACGGAAAGGTAACGCTCTACGACGGGCGAACCGGTGAACCCTTCGAACAGAAGGTAACGGTGGGCTACATCTATATGATGAAGCTCCACCACCTGGTGGACGACAAGATCCACGCTCGGGCGACCGGGCCGTACTCCCTCATCACGCAGCAGCCGCTGGGTGGCAAGGCTCGGTTCGGTGGGCAGCGCTTCGGAGAAATGGAAGTGTGGGCCCTGGAAGCCTATGGATCGGCCTATATCCTCCAGGAACTGTTGACCGTCAAAAGCGACGACGTCGAAGGGCGGACCAAGATCTACGAAGCCATGGTCAAAGGGGAAAACACCCTGGAAGCGGGAACACCGGCCAGCTTCGACGTGCTGGTCAACGAAATTCGTGGATTGGCGCTCAATATGCAACTCGAGAAAGGGCCGTCGCTGTAATCAACCGGATGCACAGGAGGAACTGGCACCGAGGATAAGCTCCACAGGTGCAGGAAAGCAGGTGGCTTTACGGGTTGAGGGTCGGTGATCCATCTGTGCGGCAAAAATAAGGAGTGTGAGCGGTGAGTTACGCCGAAACAACCTACGAACGAGTTAACGATTACGTGGCGGTCAAGATCAGCCTTGCCCGTCCCCACGATATCCGAAGCTGGTCCTTCGGCGAAGTGAAAAAGCCGGAGACCATCAACTATCGCACGTATAAGCCGGAACGCGATGGTCTGTTTTGCGAACGCATTTTCGGTCCGGAAAAAGACTGGGAATGTAGCTGCGGCAAATATCGCGGCATGAAATACAAGGGCATGGTCTGCGATCGCTGTGGGGTCAAAATCACCCACAGCCGCGTGCGTCGCAAGCGGATGGGACACATCGAACTGGCCAGTCCGGTGGTGCACATCTGGTTTTTCAAAGCCCCACCGAGCCGGCTGGGCACGCTCCTTAACATGAAGGGAACGAGCCTGGAGAAGATCATCTACTACCAGGATTATGTGGTCATCGACCCCGGCGATACGCCACTTCAAAAGTACCAGCTCCTCACCGATGAGGAGTATCGCCAGGCCCGAGCCGAGTACGGCGAGGGGAGTTTCCACGCCGACATGGGGGCGGAGGCCATCCGCAAGCTCCTCATGGACCTGGACCTTGTTCAGTTATCCCGGGAGTTGCGGGCGGAACTGGCCCAGACCACCTCGAAGCAGAAGCAAAAAGAGCTGATCAATCGCCTCAAACTGGTGGAGGCCATTCGCGATAGCGAGAACCGCCCCGAGTGGATGGTTTTGGATGTCATCCCCGTTATTCCGCCCGACCTGCGCCCGCTCGTTCTTCTGGAATCCGGTAACTTCGCCACCAGTGACCTGAACGATCTCTACCGGCGGATCATCAACCGGAACAACCGTCTGAAAAAACTGGTGGATCTGAATGCTCCGGAAGTCATCATCAAGAACGAAAAGCGCATGCTTCAGCAGGCCGTGGATGCGCTTTTCGACAACGGCCGGTGCAAACGACCGGTGCTCGGTTCGAGCAATCGGCCGCTCAAGTCGCTCACCGACATGATCAAGGGTAAACAGGGGCGTTTCCGGGAAAACCTCCTCGGTAAGCGTGTGGACTATTCCGCACGAAGCGTGATCGTGGTGGGACCCACGCTGAGATTGCATCAGTGCGGCCTGCCGAAGCGGATCGCGCTGGAGCTGTATCAGCCCTTCATCATCCGCCGACTCCGCGAGTTGCAGCATGCCGATACGATCAAAAGCGCGAAGAAGATGATCGAGCGGCGGGATGAGGAAGTGTGGGATATTCTGGAGGAAGTGATTCAGAATCATCCGGTCTTGCTCAACCGGGCACCCACGCTCCACCGAATGGGCATCCAGGCCTTTGAGCCGGTGCTCGTGGAAGGGAATGCCATCAAGCTTCACCCCCTTGTGTGCAAGGGGTACAACGCGGACTTCGACGGGGACCAGATGGCGGTGCACCTCCCGCTGTCCGTTGAGGCCATTGTGGAAGCGCACACCCTGCTCATGTCGTTCCACAACATCTTCAGTCCGGCCCACGGCAAGCCCATCATCAGCCCGTCGCAGGACGTGGTCATGGGATGGTACTACCTGACACTGGACACCATCCCGGATCGCAAGGGTGATGATATGGTGTTCTCCTCGCTGGACGAGGTGGAACTGGCCTACAGCTTGGGCAAGGTGGACACCCATGCCCGTATCCGCGTTCGGCTCCCACAGGACATGCGGGTGAAAGGCCGCTACGACCTGCCGCCGGGTTCGATCATTCAGACCACGGTGGGCCGGGTCATTTTCAATCGAATCCTGCCCAAGGGTATGCAGTTCTATAACGAGGTGATGACTTCGAAGAAGCTCTCGGAGGTCATTTCAGACTGCTACGAGCTTTTGGGCCGACCCGCCACCATCGACCTGCTCGATACGATGAACCGGCAGGGATTCTACTGGGCGACGCGGAGCGGCTTGAGCTTCGCGACCGACGACCTCCTTATGCCACCCAACAAAAAGAAAGTGATTGAGGAGGCGGAAAAAGAAGTCATCAAGGCCGATAAGGGCTACCAGCTCGGTGCGATGACGGAAAACGAAAGAAAGAACAAGATTCTCGACGCCTGGACGGTAGCCCGGGAAACGATCACCCGTGAACTCGAAAAGCTGCTGGAAAACGACCGGCGTTACCCGGGCTACGTGAATCCGATCTACCTGATGGCCAAGTCCGGTGCTCGGGGAAATATCGAACAGGTCCGACAGCTCGCGGGGATGCGAGGTCTGATGACCAAGCCGTCCGGGGAAATCATCGAAACGCCGATCAAGGCGAATTTCCGCGAAGGGCTGTCGGTATTCGAGTACTTCAGCTCGACCCACGGTGCTCGAAAAGGGCTGGCGGACACGGCTCTGAAGACGGCTGACGCGGGTTATCTGACCCGTAAGCTCGCCGACGTGGCGCAGAATGTGGTGGTGACGATGTACGATTGCGGCACGACCCAGGGCGTCACCAAGAGCGTGCTTCACCGTGGCGAGAAAGTCGAAAAAGGGCTCGCCGAGTCGATCAAGGGGCGTGTGAGCCGTCACAATATCGTGAACCCCATCACCGACGAGGTGATTGTCCGTGAAAACGAGCTCATCACCTCCGAGATTGCTCGAAAGATCGAGGAACTGGGTTTGACAAAGATCCAGGTCCGCAGTCCGATGACGTGCGAGGCACCACTGGGTGTCTGCGCCCTGTGCTACGGCATGGACCTCTCCACGGGCCGATTGGTGGAAGAGGGGCTCGCGGTCGGGATTATCGCGGCGCAAAGCATCGGCGAGCCGGGGACGCAGCTCACGATGCGGACGTTCCACATCGGTGGGACGGCGGCCCGTGCGCTGGAGGAAGACTCCGTCAAAGCTACTCGCGAAGGGTATGTCCGGCTGGTCCGGGTCAACGTGGTGACCAACCCGGAGGGCATGGACGTCATCGTCTCGCCCAGTGGACAGGTCATCATCGAGGATGAAAAGCACCGGGAGTTGGAAAAGTTCGATGTGCCCAAGGGTGCATTTCTCCTGGTGAAATAAGGCGAAAAGGTGACACCGGGCCAGATCATCTGTCGCTGGGAACGACACAGCATTCCGGTGATTGCCGAACGTGGCGGGCGTGTGCGGTTTGAGGATCTCATCGAGAACGAGACCCTCCGCATTGAGCATGATCCGACCACGGGTGCGGAACGTCTCTTCGTTCTCGAGTACCGCGGCGATTATCAACCGCAGATCGTTATTGAGGATCCGGAAACCGGCAAGATTGTCGAGTATCAGTATCTGCCGGAAAAAGCCCAGATCCTCGTGCGAGAGGGGGATATCGTTCAGCCGGGCACGCTGCTGGCGAAGCAACCCCGTGACGTCATCCGTACCCAGGACATCACCGGTGGTCTGCCCCGCGTGACGGAGATCTTTGAGGCCCGCCGGCCGAAAGATCCCGCCGTGATCGCCGAGATCAGCGGGTATGTGGAAATCCTTGGAGAAAAGCGAAAAGGGGGACGGCGCACCATCGTCATCCGCAGCGAGAGCGGAATCGAGCGCGAGCACCTGGTGGGGCCCGGCAAACATCTCCGCGTCCACACCGGGGATTACGTTCAGGCGGGTTACAGTCTCGTGGAGGGACCGCTCGACCCCCACGAAATCTTGCGGATCTCCGGCGAGGAAGAACTCCAGCGATACCTCGTGCAGGAAATTCAGAGCGTTTACCGTCAGCAACAGGTGGACATCAACGACAAACACATCGAAATCATCGTCGCGCAGATGCTCCGCAAGGTGAAGGTCATGGAAGGTGGCGACACCGGGCTGCTGGAGGGAACGCTCATCGACAAGTTCGAATTTCGCCGTCGCAACGCCGAACTCGCCAAGTGCGTGAAGATCGTCGATCCCGGTGATACGAATTATCACGAGGGTGAAATCGTGCCGCGCGAGGTCTTCGAACAGCAAAATGCCCAGGTGGAAAGCCGGGGTGGCCGGCCCGCGAAGGCGGTGGCGCCCACCCTTGCTCGGGCCTCAGTCCAGTTGCTCGGGATCACCCGCGCCGCGGTGCAAAGTGACAGCTTCATCTCAGCCGCGAGCTTCCAGGAAACGACGAGGGTGCTTACTGAGGCGGCACTCGCCAGCAAAGTCGACAGGCTCGTCGGTCTGAAGGAGAACGTCATTCTGGGGCGTTTGATCCCAGCCGGTACGGGCTTCCGCAAGTATCAGGAGGCGGAGGTGCGTCTGCGGCCGGAGGCCCTCGAGAAGCTGGCTGCCCGTGCGACGACACCGAGCACCCACCGTTATGCACTCCTGGAGGATATTCCTTCCGCGGGCTCTCAATCCACCGAGTCGACAGCTCAGGGCAACGGCGGGACACAGGACAACGGTGTGCAGCTCACATCGTCGAGTGAGAATCCATCCGGCCAAGGTGATGCGCCGGCCAACTGAGCGAAAACACTTCCTGGCCGCTTGAGATCGACGCCCGTGCTCATCTTTGAGCACGGGTTTTTCTTCGTACCACGCCGTGTTTCGCGCCAGAGGGCGGTATCCTTTTGCTCAATCGATACTCCTGTGGTTTCTCGACACAGCCTGCGCGGCGCACTGGAAGGCGAATTCGTGGAACAATCGATACGGTGATTGTGGCTTGGCTTCCAGTTACCCACTGGGGGAGTCTGTGCCGATGTGTTTGCGGATATGCGTCAGAAGGATATCCACCACCTGGTCAACGGTGAGACCGTCGGTGTGGATTTCAATGGCATCAGGGGCCTTTTTGAGGGCGCCGAAAGGACGCCGCGAATCCTGCTCATCCCGTTGCAAGAGTTCTTCCAGAACTTTCTCGTAGGAGATGTCAATTCCTTTCCTTTTGAAATCCCGCCAGCGTCGCCGGGCCCGTTCTTCCGGCGATGCAACAAGGAAGAACTTGACATGTGCATCGGGAAAAACAAGTGTTCCCTGATCGCGGCCTTCGGTCACGAGGGACTCTCGAGATGCGATGGCCCGCTGCTGGGCAATGAGAAACTCGCGGACCTGAAAGACGTCAGCCGCCCGAGCGGTTTCTCGGGTGATCTCGGGGGAGCGGATCAAATCGGAAACATCTTCCCCGTTAAGAAAAATGCGATCTTCTTCGATGTGAAGTTCAATGGATTGGAGCAAACGTCGAACTTGCGCATCGTCCTGCCAATTCACGCCCTGTCTGTAACCGGCCAGTGCGACGGCCCTGTACATGGCACCGGTGTCCAGGTAGCGAATACCGAGCCTTTCGGCCAGCTTCTTGGCCACCGTACTCTTTCCTGCACCGGCCGGACCGTCGATGGTCACCACAAGTGGTCGGGTGGATTCGCAAGAAACATTGCCACAGCGAGAAGGCGACCGCTCCATGTCCACTTTCTCTCTTTTCATCCCGTTACGGCACCCAATCGCTTTCCTCGCTACTCGCCCTGAACTGTCTTAAACCGCAATTCTATCTCCACTGTTTGGAAACGTCCTAATTGGATGCGGGCCGAATCGCCGTCCAATGCCAGCGGCTCGATTGTTTCCCCCAAGCCGTCGATACGATGAGCGGTGGACAATGGCCGGCAGGTCTGAATCGTGACGGGACCGGCCCGCCCTTCTGTTTCGGTCAACGCAAGTCGCAGGCCGGCTAAATAATGATCCTCCACGATGGGTTGAAGCGAAGAAACCACGACGTTGCGCACATCCAGCGTGAGAAACCAAGCCGACTGAGGATTGCGCGGCGGCGCTGCCTCAGACAACAAAATCGGGGGTTGCAGAAGTTGCAGCGCGGCATGCAGCGGATACCGTATATCCAGGCCAACCCCGAGTGTGAATTCCCTCTCTTCCTCTCCTCGTACGATCAACAGCGTGTCGAGTTTGCGCGGGCCGACCACCCGGTGATAGGGCAGGCCCGGGCAAAGGAGCGTGATTGTGTGATGACTTCCCGTGACCTGATTGAAATAGAGACTTTCAAACCGCTCACGCTCCGTCTCGATTCGGGACCATCCGAGTGAGCGGGAGAGCGTCGCCGTTTCATCATTCCAGGCAAAACGACAGGCATAATAAGACGCCCAGGGATTGGAATCTGGCATTCGCCGCGGTTCGAGCTGGATGCGGATTCGAAAGAAGGGCAGGTGCACCGGGGCACTCACGATCTGGGTGAACCTCGCGATGGTTTCTCCCTGTCGATCGACAAAGCGACCTTCGCTTTGGATGGCGGGTTCTTCCGGAGATAGCGTCACATGACGGATGGTCTCAGCGACCATGCGGGAATACTCCGCTTCCGGATCCTGCGTGTCTCCGTCCAGAATCGAGGCCCCCAGCCGCATGCCCAATCGCTGGGCAAGAAGATTGCGACCGTAGGGAAGGGGGTAAATGCCCTGGATGCCGCCCGTCAGTTTATCCACCACCAGCCGGGCTGTCTCGTTCTCGATGGCCCACTCTTCTTCCGGAGTTTTCTCGCTCGCACCACCGAACAGGCGACGCCACCAGGACTCGCGCCGCGGCGATTGCTTTGCCGAGTCTGACCCGTTTGTACTGGACGCCCAGGCGTAACCGTAGGATGGCACCAGGCAGGTCGCCGGTTTGAGGTGCTGGTCGGGTGAATTGTTTTCTCGATTCCCAGCAGTCCGTCGGCACACATATCCCCGAGCCGAAACGCAGGAAAGGTTGAGCCAGAGCACACCGGTTTCACCGGATGCAGCCGGCGATTCCGGCAGGAGCGAAATCAAAGAGTCATACGCGTGGCGCATCAGCGTCCTGGAGCGGTCCGGCCATTGTGGATCGAAGGTGGATTCCCTTTCGTGAATCACCGCATCCGCGTTTCTCCAGCCAAGTTCGGCAACCTCGCACAGTTTCCGGGAAAGTTCATCCCACACACCGGTGATAAGCCCCCGAATAACAGCCAGGGCAACGAGCGCTTCCGCCTCCGCGCATCGCCGAACATAGTGTGTCCATTTGGAAATAGGCCGGGAGGACGACGCCGCCACATCCTGGGCGAGGTATGCGGGCCGATATTCATCTGCCTTATGGAAAACACGGGCACCAACGTATTGCGTGTTACGAAAGTATTCCGTTATAGGAGCGAAACGGCCCAGGACGGGAGAAAACTGGGCGACGCGCTTCAGCACGGAATACCATGGCGAAACCTGACACGGCCAGTGTGCGAAGATGAGGGCTGCGGCATGGTCCAGATCGAGCATCCGCCCGATCGTTTCGCCCAGTTTCAGGAACGTCGCAGGGCGGGAAGCATCAACCGGCACTCGCCCCACGCTATCGATATCGCTCTCATCAAGCCCTTCCCATCGTAACTTGCTCTGATTTCCTACTGGGAACCTGCCGTCGTCCAGGGCGAAGTGAAGAGCACCTTCAAAACGAAAGTGGGCGAGAATTCCCGGCAGCAGAGGCGTCAGACCGAATCGCCGCTTCCCGTAAATTGGGGGCCGCGATCCCAGGATTTCATTCCACGTGTTCAGACCCTGTCGAAAAGATCGCAGGAGGGCCGGCTGGGGAAGGATCGCACTGAGGGATTCATCCTCTTCTCCCCCCAGCGTGACGACGTGTCCCTCAGCAAGGACGGACTTGAGCAGCGCCAGGGACTCTGGCTCGCGCTCGGCCATGCATCTCAGCAGATGGCCGGTTGTGAGGAGCTTGACCT
>NZ_JACIYL010000120.1 GCF_014359955.1 Thermogutta sp.
CAGCCCCGTGGAAATGGTATCCCTGGACGACCTGGACGCCGCCGCGACACTCCTGGCCCGGTTTGTGGAATCGATTTCCCCGCAGGATGACTTCATCCCCTGAGCGGTGTGAAAAGTTAAATGATACTCCGCTGGAGGGCCGGGGATGGTGTCCCGTCTCAGGACGGAGACAAAATAACGGGCTGAAGCAGCGGAGAAAGAAAGCCAGTCTCGTTTGACTTGAGGCCAAACCGGTGGCACCTGTAAAACGCGCGATTATCAGCGACATTCACAGCAATCTGGAAGCCCTCCAGGCAGTCCTCGAAGACATCAAGCAGCAGGGCGTGGAGGAGATCTACTGTCTGGGCGACATCGTGGGTTACGGCCCAAACCCCCGGGAATGCATCGACCTGGTCATGAAGCACTGCAAGGTGTGCCTCCTGGGCAACCATGATCAGGGGGCGCTTTTTGATCCCGAGGGGTTCAACGTGGGGGCGGAAAAGGCCATTTTCTGGACCCGACAGCAACTCGAGGAGCACGGCGGCAACCCGGCGGAGGCCTACCGGCGATGGGATTATCTTGGCGAACGCCCGCGGATTCACCGGGAAGGCCCCATCGTCTATGTCCATGGTTCGGTCAGAAATCCGCTCAATGAGTACGTTTTTCCGGAAGATATTTACACACCTGCGAAACTCCAAAAGCTCTTCTCCCTCATTGACAAGTGTTCCTTCCAGGGCCATACGCACACGCCGGGGGTATTCACCGACAGCATCGAATTCTTTTCCCCCCAGGAACTGGAAAACGGCGAATTCGATCTCGATTCGGTGGAAAAGGCCATGATCAACGTGGGATCAGTCGGCCAGCCGCGCGATGGCGACCCCCGTGCATGCTACGTCATTCAGGAGGGGAATCGCGTCCGTTTTCGTCGCGTACCCTATGACGTGGAAAAAACGATCGAAAAAATCTACGCTATTCCGGACCTGGACAACTTCCTGGGAGACCGGCTTCGCGACGGTCGCTGACGGTTCGACAGCGGGTGAACTGAAAAGCTGCTCATTTCGCCGCTTAAAATGCGCGTTGTCTCGCCGAGGGGTCCGCAAATAAAATGAGCCTATACGGAGGCGGGAGATCTTGTCACCGCTAATTGTCGATCGGTGCGCTTGAGTCAATGCAAGTGAGAGGCTGGCGAAACCCGGTTGTGCTCCTGATCGCCGTTTGGTACACCATCACGGCGATAGGGAGCCTCCCCTTGCATCGCCTTTCTGGAATCGAGGCGACGCTCGGGGGATACTCTGCCGGCCGATTCTTTTGTGATCACGATGGCACGCCGGAGTCCGACGCTGGATGGAACCGGGCGGATCTTCCTGGCGACGGCCGCCCAAGGAACTCCGAGCGTTCTCTATGCTCGTCCGGTGAGCGGGTTCTTCACGACGCGAATTCCTGCCACATTTGCCAATTCCAGATCCAGCCTCGAATACCCATCGCCACGTTCGCGGTTGTCCTGCCACTTGCATCAAATTGGTGGCGCCCGCTCGTCCATTCCACCGAGGTCGTGGCTCGCCCCGCATGCCCGTGGCAAAGCCGTGCTCCACCTGTTCTCGATCTCGTCTGATAACTCTGAATCCCATCTGCCGGGAGTATCTCTCGGGCTGACTCGCTGTCCGGTCTTCGGCCAGCCCGTCACGTAAGGAGCTGGAAACTTCGCTCCAAAAAAAGAGCACGTCGCGGCGGAGCGACCATATCATCTCGTATCCCCGGTTTATCACATTATCCGAAGGAAACCTTTCCAAAAGAGAACAGGAGAGCGATTATGAACGTGGCTTGTAAGGGTAACCCAAAATATGGACTTTCCGCGACTTTCGATCCTTTGCGGGAGCGGTCTTCGCCCCGAGCCTTCACGCTGGTGGAGCTGCTGGTGGTCATTGCGATCATCGGGTTGCTGATCGGGCTTTTGCTGCCGGCCGTCCAGGCAGCGCGAGAGGCAGCGCGGCGAGCAGAATGTTCCAACAACCTCAAGCAAATCGGCCTGGCCATCCACATGTACCACGACACCCATCGCACGTTACCGGCGGGTTGGGCGGCCTACACACCGGACGGGCGGCAGCCGATGGTCAACGGAGCGCCGGGCTGGGGCTGGGGGGCCGTGATCCTGCCTTACCTGGAACAAATGGGGCTCTACCAGGGAGGCATCCACCTGGAGGCCCCCATTTATGATCCGATCAACGAGGAGGCCATCAAAACTTTCATCAGTGTGTATCGCTGCCCATCTGACATCAACAGCAACGAAAAGGTGTTTGAAGCCCACAAGCTCCATGAAGGTCACGAGCACGAAGAAGAACACGAAGGGGAACAGTACGACGAGCTGCTCATTGCGCTCTCCAACTACGTGGGGTGCTTCGGAACGGCGAACATCCACGTGTGCGACCATCTGCCGTCCGGAACACGATGTGAAGGCAACGGGACTTTCTTCCACAACAGTTTCTTAACACTGGCCTCCATCACGGACGGTACGAGCCAGACGTTCTTGGTAGGTGAGCGTACTGTGGCACTCGGCTACGCCACATGGTGTGGCGTTTTACCGGACTCTGAGGCTCCCGCTGGCGTTCTTGCTTCTGCCGAATATCCACCAAACCTGAAACAGGCGCATGCCCACAATTTCAGCAGCCAGCATCCCCAGGGCGCGAACTTTCTTCTCGGTGACGGATCGGTGAGGATGATCAGCCAAACGATCGATTTGAGTGTGTTCCACGCCCTGGCGACGCGGAGCGGTGGAGAAACACCGGGACCCTTCTGACGCACCTTTCCCGGAGTGACCAAGCTGTACTCTCCGCGAGTGGCCGGCTCCGTTAAGAGTCCGCGGGGATGGCTGGAAGATCGTCCCCGCGGGTTTGTGTCGCTTCACCCGTGACCCTATTTTGTGCTGCCTCACCAAGCGCACAAACCGTCTCCGCCAGATCTCCGGGATAGGCTTTTTTACGCAGCAGACGAGACTGATGGGTCAGGTTTTGACGAATAGTTTGAACAAACCCGAACGGCCCGATTTCTTACTCGTTTCTTTGCCCTGTTCGCCGCAGAGGGCCTCTGCCAGTCCCACGATAGCGGTTGTCACAGCGGAACGCGGCGCACATTCCAAAAGCGGCACGCCATTATTTCGGGCTTCACTGCACGCGCGATAGTCATTGGGAATTTGCCAGAAGATTTCCCGACCGATAATCTCCTGGGCCTTCTTGAGATTGATCTGGCCGCTGTCCATTCCCAAGCGATTGACGACGATTTTGACCTTCTCCGCCATGCCCGGCATGTTACTGAACGACATCATCAGCCGCACCACATTGCGGAGACAGGGCAGGTCAAGCTGGGTGACCAGCAGGACATGCTGAGCCATCTCCAGGGCCATCATATCAACCGGGGTGAACGCCTTGGAAAGGTCCAGCACAAGATGGGTGAAACTGGCCTTCAGCAAGCCAATGACCCGCTGGAGATCCTCCGCGCTGAGCAGGGACACATCCTCCAGTTGCACGGGTCGCGGAAGCAGGAACAGCCCGGAACTGTGTTTGGTCAGGGACCGTTTGAGGAGCGAGAAATCCAGCCGGGTAACATTCTGGGCCACATCGACAATCGTGTAGTCGGGGATGGCGTCCAGGAGTACGTCGGCGTCCCCCAGGCAGAGATCGAGATCCGCAAGGACGACCGTGTTTTTGTCGTTGCGGGCCAGAGCACACCCCAAATTGACAGCAATCGTGGAAACTCCCACGCCCCCTGTGACTCCCGCCACGGCGATGACCGTGGATCCCCGCGCCTTGGCGTCTCCCTGACCGAACCGGCGCTCCTGAATTCGATTGATAGCCGCCAAAAGATCGTCGATGCGAACAGGCTGCAGGAGAAACTCCTTTGCCCCCGCTCGCATCGCCTGGAGAATCACCGTCCCATCGTGGGTGGAACTGACGACGAAGATGGCGCAGTCAGGCAACTGCTGGCTGACCCGTGCGACCAGTTCAAGAGCCCGCTCCTGATCATGATCGATGGCCACGATACCGATATCCGGCTGGGTCTGCGCCACCACATCACTGAAGAACTCATAACGAGAGCACTCGGCCTCCAGCCAGATTGTGTCAAGCCCCAGCAGGAGCCTCTTCAGTTCCTCCCGTCCCGTATCGTTGGGATCCACGATGGCGACTCGCAGAACGTTACTCATAAGCCAGCCAGCACCTTTGTTCCAGGGAAGTCAATCCAAATGGTCGCGGAATGTGATCGTCAACCTCCCAAGTGACGTTGGCAAACAACCTCGCGGACCGCCCGCCCAAAATCCACGCAATGCTTCCGCAACATACCGACCAGGTTGAAGGGCGCCGCTTCGCCGGTCACTCTTTCGGCACTCTGTCCCCCCACCATTAAATATGGGTTACTTTTTGATAAGATGCGGAAAAATTGAGCGCAACAAGCAAGGAAAAGCCAGGGGCGTGAATGGCCGGTGCCTCCGGGGCCCGCGATAACTTCGGCCAGATAGATTTTTGCGGCACCCTCGTTCGATCCGGACCAATCCGGTTGGGAGGATCACTTATCGTATCCGATCTCACCCTTAAATCCCGGCAGGCTGCCCGGCGAAGCCGGCTTGCTCGGCGCACCCGAGTTTTGAGCGGCTGGACGGGTTCTCGCCGTGGTGGGCGGTACCACTCCCTGTTTGCCGAAGCTGACGGGAGACCTCGCCGAGACCGGCGACTGCGCACTTGAGGACACCGGCGGAAGCGGAGCGGGGGGTGCGAGCTCCGGGGCGGCTGGTGCCGTGGGCGCGGCAGGCGTCGGTGGGGGAGCCGGCGTCGGTTCATTGCTCGGCCGAATCGTCGCCTGGCCAGCCTGTTTCATGTCTTCGATCTGAACCGAACCGCTGTTTTCCGGTGGGCAACACCGCGGGACTTCGATGTAGCCTTTCATGTAAAGTTCCCAATCGTTCGGGCTGGCAGTCTGGGTCCCCGGCCCGCACGGAGGCACCTCCTCCGGATTCATCGCATCGACAAGTTCAGGAGTCACAAGGATGAGGAGCTCGATGTCGTTGTTCTGCTCGGCCACCCGCCTGAATGCCGCACCAATGTAGGGGACATCGGAAAGAAACGGCACGCCGCGACGCTGAGCTTCCGCGCGAGTTTCAACCAATCCCGCAATGGCCAGGGTTTGCCCGGCCTGCATTTCCACGCCGGTGTCCACTTCCCGAACCCGTAGCCCCGGCACTGTCGTCGAATTGATAACCACACTGCGGGAGGTATCGATCTCACTGACCCGCGGACGCACTTCCAGCCGGATCCGGCCATTACCCAGCACGATCGGGACGAAATCCACCTGGGTCCCGTACTTCTTGTATTCGATGGAAACCGTGCCCAGGCTTTGCGGGACGATAATAGGAAACTCGCCACCAACCTGGAAGAACGCCGGCCGACCGCTGACCGTCACCAGGGTCGGCTCGGCAAGAACCTTCATGAGGTTGTCCTGGCGGAGGGCCTCCAGGACGCCAAAAAATGCGTCGTTCCCGTCCAGCACGCTGAAGAAAAACGTTTCGCCGCCGGACGTGAAGGCACTCGCCGCTGTGCCGTTAACGGGATCCGTCGGGCTGACCCCTGTGAGCAGGCCACTCACGCTGGATCGGATGACGTTCTGACCTGAAATCTGGCTCCAATCGAAACCGAGTGAGCGGAGTTTGGTCCGGGAGACCTCCATCACCTTCACATGGAGAAGCACCTCATGAACGCCGCCCAGCGTCAGATTGTTGATCACCCGCGGATAGTACTCCTCCGCAATTTGCACAATCCGGCTGACGTGCTCCTGCTGGTCCACGTAGCCGGAAAGGAGCACGCCACTAGCAATCGGGATAACTTTGATGGAACAATTGGGAAACTGGGACTTCAGGAGCATCTCCAGCTCCCGAGCGTCGCCGAACACAATCACATCCACGGAATAGATGTTGCCCTGATCGTCCCACAAATTGACCTGAGTCACACCCGGCTTTTTGGCAAAAATCTGGATCTGGTTGGGCGAAAGGGCGGTCAGATCCAGGATTTCTGGATTGTTCACCTGAGCCTGAGGAATCCGCCGATCGAGCGTGAGAATTCGACTGGTGTTGACAGTCATTTCCTGCCGCTGAGAGGGACCGGTGATGCGACATACGACACCGTTTCCGGCAATCTGCCCGGCTGGGGCAGGCGGACCACCCTCGAAGGCAGACGTATTGCCGGCTGCGTGCAGGAGCACACTGCAAATCAGCGCGAGCGACCCACTCCATTTGATCAAGTGGGGGAGATGCCTGATCATCCGTGATCACCCTATTACGAAAGAGGTCCTGGCATTCCGAAAATGACAGAGCCGGTCCTGCGTCTCTCCGCATCCATGCGAAGAGGCCGCCCGGCGCAACGCCCCCTAGTCCTTATCGGCAAAAGTCGAGCAACTGGTAAATCTGATTCAATTCTCCTTCTGCGACGTCACTGATCGCTGCCCCGCTCCGGAACAGGAGTGTCCATTGGGGGTAGCCAATCCCCATCTTGAGAAGGAGACGATTCCGGGGGCGGTGACAGGTCTGTCAGCGAGGAATGGCCATCGGCAAAAGAAGACGCCGCACTGGTCGCGGCACGCCAGATCGTTCCCATCGAATTCGGCCAAACGTGATCCGTATCAGCCTCCAGCACGACGTCGTTCACCTGCGAACCGAGAAGGATTCGCATGGCCCAGGTTTGGCCACCTGAGTTCTTTGTAGAGACCGCAGTGGCTGAGGCAGAATGCGCCTGTGTGCTCAGGAACTGGGCGAAGGCGTCCTCCTTGCGAGGGGGTTCGATTCCCGGGAGGATCTCTTTTTCCGGATCTCCTTCCTGGGTCGGAAGCCCCAGCAACTCCATCGGATCAATTCCCTTGGTTTCCACCGCGTCATTGTCTCCCAATCCCCGCATGACCAGGCGAATCTGGCCGAGTTCCGTCGCCGCCGTGAGGATTTCTGCCTGCTCGGGGGTCACGAGGAGGGAAACCGTCTTGGCTTGCATCGACTTCTGGTTCTTTTCCTCACCGGTGAGCGCGTATTTGTCGTCCACAGCGAAAACTTTGACATTTTGCAGAATTGTTCTGGTGTAATCCTTGGGAATGCCTCTGGAAGGCATCGCGGGGAAATGCACGACCACATCCACGCGGTCGCTGGGCCGGAGCATGCTCGCGCTGCCGCTGACAGGGTCCACCTTCACCGAAACCACGCGATAGCCCTTTGGAATCCACGGCGCAGCCCCGGCATCGACGGCTCCTTTCTCGAGCAGTTGGGCCTCCAGAATGGGGGAACCTTTGTAGATTTTGGTTCTGGTGCGTCTTCCCTCGACGTCCTCCACCTTGAACAGCGCCCCTTCCGGGATTTTGCTTTTCGGCCAGTCTTCCAGCTTAATTTGGGTAATCTTTACGGGATCACCCATGGGAATGTCTTCGGCTGCCACCACGATGGCTTTCATCTCGACGACGGGTGCCGGGGCCGCCCGATCCCGTGTGGCCAGAACCTGCTGCACCCCTACGGCAGCCACCAAACCGCATCCCAGGGCCAACGTGAGAAAGAAGATTGACTTTGTGCGCATAGGACTGAGTCTCACCTTTGTTGGAGGATCGACGAAACATTCATCGCGGCGTGTTTACTGGATAGCTTCACGCCGCATGGTGGTCGTCGCGCGCAGCTCCGCCCCCCCTAAGAACATTGGCGAGGGGAGCCAGCTCACTTGACGAAAAGGCACAGAAACCGTAACGGTCACCGGCTCACCGTAACCCGCAGAGTCGATTGGATCCGGCGTAACCGTCACAGTTGCCGAGCGAATCCCACCACTGGCGAGATAATCTTGAACCACATTGATGACTTCCGCCGTGGTAGCTCCTTGAATAATCGCCCGGCGAGCGCCTTCTCGCGACGCATTCGTGATCACCTGCTGGACCATCACCATTCGGCCAAACTCAATAAGGCCGAGGATCAGCAGGAAAAAGATAGGCGCGACGACGGCGAACTCCACCACCGCCACACCGGAAGGACGGCCGCACTCGATGCCGCCTGCGGAGAGGTTTTGCTTCCCACCCCGCGGGGCGGTGCGCTCCGTCTTCCGATACTTTGTTTTGAAAAGACGCCCGAACACCTCTCGCACAGGAAGAGTGGCACCGAAAGTGTAGACGGGGTTGGCTCGCATAGGTCCACCTCACCTTTCAAACCGGAAAAAGCATCCCATTGACGAGAAAATAGGCGATCGTGCCAATAGCGATCGGTATTCCATAGGGCAGAAGAAGCATCCGCGGTTTTCGTTCGGCCGCCAGTTCGGCCAGCTCCTCGGGCTGCCGAACCACGAGAATTTCGTAAAGAATCGCAAAAAACTGGCGGGTATGTTTCCAGGCGGCTCCCCGCGCAACCACCATGGCGACCGCAATCACCGCTC
>NZ_JACIYL010000121.1 GCF_014359955.1 Thermogutta sp.
GACGAACCTGCACACGATCCCCAGGTGACCGCGGAGACTCCTGTTCGGCCTCTCTGAGAAGAAGATCGATGTTATCTTCCGGAGGTCGGGGACGGCGATTCTTTTTTCGTTGCTCGCGTTTGAGTGCTTCCTGCCGGTTTTGGATGATGGACCCCACGATCGACAGGATGATGATGATAAGCGCCACAATGAGCTGCGTGAAATCGGCCAGAAGGAAAATATGATTCACTGCCATGAAGTCCAGCTCCTGTGGTACGAAGGCTTACTGAAAAAGCCGAGCGGCTAACCGGCCTGCTGCGGGCGGACCTGTTGTGTGACCGGGACACCCATCCGGGCGATCGCCGATCGCATCTCGGTATCCGCCTGAATGTTCTTCAACCGGTAGTAATCCATGATTCCCAGTTTTCCCGATTCGAACGCCTCCGCGATAGCTCGCGGGACTTCGGCCTCGGCTTCCACGAGCCTTGCCCGGGCTTCCTCGATGAGCGCCAAATTCTCCTGTTCGGCGGCCACGGCCATGGCCCGACGGCCTTCGGCCTTGGCCTGTGCCACGCGCATATCAGCTTCTGCCTGATCGGCCTGGATTCTCG
This sequence comes from Thermogutta sp., assembly GCF_014359955.1. Classification (GTDB taxonomy): domain Bacteria; phylum Planctomycetota; class Planctomycetia; order Pirellulales; family Thermoguttaceae; genus Thermogutta. The sequence goes on from NZ_JACIYL010000121.1 coordinate 591, forward strand.
CCCCAATGTTCTGGCCTACGTCGATGTCGGCGATGTCAATGGAGACAATTTCGAACGCCGTCTGCCGGTCGAGGCGTCGCGCCAGCACAGCCTTCGAGATCCTGTCGGGGTTTTCCAGAACCTCATAGTGGCTTTCTGCGGAGCCGATGGCGCTGACGATGCCTTCACCCACCCGGGCGATGATGGTTTCTTCCGTGGCCCCGCCGATCAACTGGAGGATATTGGCTCGTACAGTCACGCGCGCCTGCACTTTAAGCTGGATTCCGTTGCGAGCGACGGCTTCCAGGGCTTCCTTGCCGGAGCCTTTCTTGGGGCAGTCGATCACCTTGGGATACACGCTGGTCTGGACGGCTTCCAGGACGTCTCGACCGGCCAGATCAATGGCTGTGGCCAGCCGAAAATCAAGCTCGGTCATTTTGGCGTTCCGTGCCGCGATCATGGCACGGATCACTTTGTTGACATCGCCCCCGGCCAGATAATGGGCCTCCAGCGCTCGCGTGGTGACGCCGTCCTTCTCCGTGATCCCGGCCTGCACCGCCATGATTTTCGCTCGGACAATCACTTCGGGCCGAACTTTTCTAAACGTCATGCCCAGAAGATCGAGGATTCCGATGCGGGCCCCGGTTGTCTTGGATTGAATCCACAGGCGAAAGAATTTGAAGAAAACTGCCAGAAAAACCAGCGCCACGATAATGGCGGCAAGGATGAGCACGAATCCGATGATCTGGAAAATGTCTTGGTTTTGCTGGGCAATCGGGAGCATTTCGCAACCCTTTCCTTGTTTGGCGACCGTTTGTGGCTGACCGGTCGGCCTTTTATCGCCGCCATCAGCAGCTTTCGCGACGGCTTCTCAATTCTAACCTTTTTCCGTTATGGTTGGACACCATCGACGCCGGTTCCAACCCTTTTGGGCTCCGTTTCCGTATTGGGCTGGGGGCCACCATGTTCTCAGGCGGCCGCAAATGGATCCAGGCCGATCTCATCGATCGGCTTTTCTCGCCAGTTTTCGCCGGGTTGTTCCTCCGGCTTCTGGTCAACAGGTTGTTCCCCTTCTTCGAGTTTGCGGACGGTAATCCAGGAACCAAAAACGTTCACCACGCGGACCCATTGATCTGCCTCGATCGGAAAACCATCGCTCACAGCATCATAGGAGCGACCATCAATAACGACCACCCCCGCGGGCAGCATCGGACTTTTAGTTTTGCCCACCCGCCCAATGAGGCTTCGCAACTCGCGCAGTTTGGGATTATCCGGCAGGCACGCCTCCACCTGGGGAGGCGGAAGCATCACCCGCTTTCCCACCGGTGTTTTGGGCCATAGATAAATCGCAAGAATCACAAAAGCGGGAATGCCGAAGACGCTGACAAGAAGCAAAGCGACGCCCAAACCGGCACTATACATAAAACCGGTGACAATGGCCCCAACAACAGCACACAGCGAAAGAAATGTGAGAATACCGTGAGAAACAAAGAACAACTCAAGAATAGCCAGGAACAAGCCTGTCAGCATCAGCAGAACCGGCCACAGCCAAGTGTTCATCCATCACTCCCTCTACCACCAACCGGCCAGACAGGCAACAACAAATAGACATCTCATCACGCCTTTTCCATGCCAGTCGAAGGCCAGTGTATCACAGCAGTGTCCTGCGGGCAAGTACGCGACGTTGACCGACGAGGTGGTTCTGCCCCTCATCGAGTGGGCAGAACGCGAAGTGACACCTGCCGTGCCATACATCGCCTGCGAGGGTACATATTCGAGGGAGAAAACAGCGTGACAAGAAGTGACACGTACTACGACACCTGCGGACGAACGTAAACACGGTTACCGCGGACCTCGGTGACCACCACGGAAGTGCCCGGATCGATAGGGTCTCCGTCCTGGGAAATTACGTCGAGGATGCGCTGGCCGAAACGGGCCTTGCCGCTGGGTAACAACTTCGTGACCGCGACACCCTGTTGGCCCACAAAGGATTCGTCGATGTCCAAAAGGCTTCGACGTCGAAGCATATCTTCCGCCTCGTTTTCGGACGGAGGTGTAAGCATGAGGTGCTTGAGTCCGGGAGTTTTCGGCAACCACCGATTGATGAACGCCAGGACCACGCCAATTCCGATCGCCGCAAAAAGGAGGATCAAAAGCGATTTTTGAAGCTGGAGCCATTGATAACTGTTCTGCGGTACGATGAATGTTTGACTGGCCAGCACCAGAGAGACCACAATCAGCAGTCCGCCACCCAGGCCGAAGATCCCGAAACCAGGCAGCACGAATATTTCCAGAAGCAGGCAGGAGGCCCCCAGCAGGAAAAGGACGACTTCCAGCCATCCGGCCGTCCCTCCGAGAAATCGGCTCCAGAAAAAGAGCACGAAACACACCGCGGCCAGGAATCCCCCGATTCCGATTCCCGGTGTCTGGACTTCGACGAGTAAAGCCACCCCTCCAATAATCAGGAGAAGCACGGCAATATACGGGGAAGAAAGCGCCCGCAAGAGAGTATCCACCCAGGTGGGTTCCAGAAGAGCAGGATCGTTTTCCAGTCCGTATAGTCCTTTGAACTCAGCGAAGCTTTCCACGGTGTCCCGGCACAGGCCGTATTCGACTGCTTTTGCGCCATCTACCTGCAAAGGTTTACCTTTTTCTTTAACGAGGTCTTTTTTCTCCCACTCGTTCTTGTCGGGTAACTGTGCCCATTCCTCCTCCGACATGTACTCAGCAAAATCGGGCATCCCCTTGCGCACGTATCGGAACAATTCCACGTTGGGGTCCACCAGGGAAAGCGGGAGCGACCAGGTCCGCCCGGTGCGTTTGGCAATCACGTCCCGCACGACGCGTTTGATTTGCAGTAGGTCGTCTTCGGTAGGCACGGCGTTTCCTTCCCCACCCAACAACGCCCCGGGAGCCATGATGATCTGGTCGCAGGCGACGGCGATGAGTGCGGCGTCCGCCAGCGCGCGGGAGGGAATATAGGCGACCGTACGAACTTTTTCGGGATCCAAATCTGCCGCTAAATACGACGCCAATTTGAGAGCATCACGCGGTGAACCTCCCGCACTATCGATCCGAACACAGACGAAATTGGCATCTTTACGCTGCCTCGCTTCCTCGATGAGTCGTTGGGCACGCTCGACGGAAGCGGGAGTGATGGGGCCCTCGATGAGCACCTGAACAGCCCGCCAGTGGTCCGCGACGAAACGCTCTTCCTGAACGAGATTGGCGCGAAGTCCCAGGGCGGCGTAGAGTTCTCGCGTGTCGGTAACCGTGCTGCTGATCAAATCGAGCGCCCGCGATTCGCGACCCGTCAGACGACCGAGCTGTCCTGCTGGAAACACCACACTGGGTGCACCGCGTAAAGTCCGCGTTTTACGTATTTGTTCCAGCTCATCCGGTGTGACGAAAAGTCGCTCGGTATCGGTTTCCACCTGAAGGACGGTTCGCGAGGGATCCAGCATTCCCAGGGCAACCGCGACAGGAATACTGCGGCGGCGTTCGGCGATGTGCCGGTAGGCACTTTGCATCGGGGGTGTGATCCGTCGCTCGGCAATGCCTGCTGCACCCCATTCGGCGTCCGGCGCCATGTAAATCTCTTGACACGCGATAACGACGAGCACAGCGTGGCCCTCCGCTCGATAGGGGATGTAGGCCACTGTTTTGACGCCGGCAAGGCTCTCGCTCGTCAGAAAGTCTGCAAGATCGTAGCAGGCACCGAATTCACTTCGTCCCGCGTAAGCTTCTTCACCTTTTTTGGTATCGAATCGGAGGATGAAAACGAGTTTGTCTTTTTGCCCTTTGAAATTATCGATCAGCCGGAGGATGAGCTGCTTCACCCGGGCACCACTTGGACCGGTGATGGGCAACTGAATGGGGATCAGCCGGCCAATCATTCCGGGACCGACGTTGTCCCCCTCTTCCCCTGGGGCGGAAGGGCGCGCGTCACCGGATGGGGCTTCCGCGAAGAGGACTGTCGGAAACGTGGCCGTGACGGAACCACAAATCTGAGCGAATCCGGCCTGCGGAAAAGCACCGATTCCCACAAGGGACGCGACAACGAGTACTACGGCCAAGGGATGGCGCACGATCCGTCCTCCTGGGAAAAATCGTCGCTCGTTCATCCGTAACCCCCGCAAATTTGTGAGTGGTTCGGAGGCCGGTCGTTTTTCTGCCGACTTTTTCTCAAAGGCATGCAACCCGTGCTACGGTGATGCCAGCCTCCGCCGCCTACCATTGTAGAGGGTGACACGCTCTTTGAGCAGCCATCGTACGGCGGTGTTGCGAGTACGAGGGCTCCAGCGAGGGCTTCCGCACAGCCGCTAAAAGCTCGCTGGTACGGGTTCTCGGCCACACATTCCGGTCACGCGAGGAAGAATCGGTCAGGGGTTCCATTCTGCGGATACACCGAACCGCATAGGTTTCGCCCCGCTTTGGTGCGCGCCCATATCAGGACGTTTCCCTGCGAAAGGGGGAGAAAAGTTGGGGATGAACTCTCCGGCGCCGCGGCCAGGTGAATCCGGGGCAAGCCGGAAACTGCCTGTTTTAGTCTGGAAATCGAGACCAGCGTTTTCCTCGTAGATTGGTACACCGCGGATTCCGTGCGTCTCATGGCCTTCCGGTATCCGACCGTTGTAAAGGTCGTAGTCGAAGTCATTATCCACATTTTCCGGAGAGGCGCTGATGCTTCTCTGATCTGGGGACATTACCTGAAGGATATTGTTGCGGGAAGCACAGTGCTTCACGATACGGTTACCTCCTAATCCGCCGGTTGGTAGGAACGGTTCACCAGAAAATATCGTGTTGTGGAAGACGTACATGTGGCCTGTCATCCAGTCTTCGCTAATCGCATATCCCATCTTCAAAAAGTAGCCGCCCGTGTGGTCCGGGCGCCACTGGCTGCGGGCGACAATGTTCTGCCAGATGTAAAGGGGCCCAATCGAGGTTGGAGCGTTCCCGATCATCATCATGCACTGCGTGATGTAATTGCCCCATACCCGGACATTTCGATTGCCGCCTTCCACTTCCAGGCCATCATCCCAGCAATGGCTCACAAAATTGCCGTAAATATCGCTGTCGGGGCCGGGCGCGCCGCGGAAACTGCCGTTACTTCCGCCTCCGATCACGTCGTTGAACATGTGGTCAAGATCGGAGTAGCACTCGTTGTAGCGGATCACGTGATTGCCCGCGGTGTCAAAAAAAGAAATGCACTGTGGGCCTTGCGGATGCGTGGGATATTTTGGTTCGTACCACGTGTTTGTATCCGCGAAGGGGTGGTGGAGTTTGCACCGCTGAATGATCACCCGCCGCACATTGCGGTTCCGACAGAGAATGGCGGCATCATAATCAAATCCGAAACCAGTTTCCGGATTGATGCGCCCCCAGTCGGAAATGTCACAATTTTCGATGACGATGTCGTGACCATCTTCGATGCGAATGGCACCGATGGGGGAGCGCCTCAAGTTATCCCGGGAACCGGCCCCGCGCAGGACGAAGTTTCTGACAATGATGTACGAGCCGGAGATGGTGATGCATGCATCATGGTGGTGGCCGACGTCGATCACGGCCCCTTTGCCGTCGTAAACGCGGTAGGCATCCGGTCGTCCGGATTGAGTGATGTTGACCGGGCTCGTACCACCAGCCAAGGCAATGGTTTCGCCCTCAGGAAATTTTTCATCCCACGTGCGTGCCACCAAGCGGGTTGACGTATCAGTGCCTTCCAACCGAAGCTCGATTTCGTAAGTGGTGTTGGGCCGAAGGTTGACGATGCTTCCCCGATAGTCAGCCAGATCTTCATCGGTGTTCGCGATGGGGTTAAATTTCATGGGCAGTCCATCGTGCCATGCGTTTGTGCCCACCTCGCGGAAGCGTATGAAGACCCGCCGGTTGACCCCACCACCTGGCGGTGACCAGTACACTCCCACGCAATGAAACGTGGGAATGGCAACGGGTTTCGCCGCGACGGAGGATGGCTCTTCGGCCACCACCAGCACACCCGCAAGAATCGCCATGATGAAGGACGCTTGCCAAAAAAGGAACCGCACCGTTGACAAACGCATGGCCTGGCTCCTGAAAAACCTCTTGCTGGCTGAACTGAATTGGTTGGACCAAAACTGGCTATGGCCACGACGCGGTGCTCATTGTCTTGAAGATCGTTTCCTGTGGCAAGAGTACAGGCATCCTTCCGCCGTTGCCTGCACTCACATAGACTGGCTGACAGGGACCAGGGCAGGTGGTCGTTACTTCACGACTTCTGGCAGACTATAACAATGAGCAACGAATGGGTCATGCTGAAGAAGAAGGTGCTCGACTGCCGCGGAGGAGATATATGCCATGCGTGCGATGGTTCTCAGTGAAATAACGCAGCTCACCGAGGATTCCCAACCCTTGACACTCATGGACTGGCCGGATCCAGTGCCCGGCCCTGGAGAGATTCTCCTCGCCGTGACGGCCTGCGGGGTGTGTCACACGGAGTTGGACGAATTGGAAGGTCGCGCCACACCGGTGTTTTTTCCAATCATCCTTGGGCATCAGGTGGTAGGTCGGGTGATCGCGATCGGGCCCGATGTTGAAAAATTCTCGATAGGAGACCGGGTGGGCGTGGCCTGGATCTTTTCGGCCTGTGGGCAATGTCCCCAGTGCGCCTCGGGAGAAGAAAACCTGTGCCCTCAATTCCGCGGGACCGGCAGGGATGCGCACGGCGGATATGCGGAAAAGATGATCGCCCGCGCCGAATATGCCTATCATCTGCCAGACTCATTGAGCGATCACGAAGTGGCGCCGCTTTTGTGTGCCGGTTCCATCGGTTACCGTGCGTTCCGTTTGACGAAATTAGAAGAGACAGGGCGTCTGGGCCTGATGGGCTTTGGTGCCTCCGGCCACCTTGTGCTTAAAATGGTGCGCGCCCATTGGCCGAAAATGGATGTTTATGTCTTTTCACGCAATCCAGCGGAGAGAGCCCTCGCCCATGAACTGGGCGCCGTGTGGACGGGCGATATCCCCGACAGGCCGCCGGAGCTTTTGGACGCCATCATAGACACCACACCGGTATGGCGGCCGGTTGTGGAGTCGCTTGCTTCTTTACGGCCGGGAGGTCGGCTGGTGATCAACGCCATTCGCAAAGAAGAGGTGGACAAGGATGCACTTCTTCGCCTTTCCTACCCGGAGCACATCTGGATGGAAAAAGAGATCAAGAGCGTGGCCAATGTCACCAGGCAAGATGTCATCGATTTCCTGAAACTGGCCGAGGCTTCGGAAATCCGACCGGTGGTGCGGGAATACAAACTCGAAGAGGCCAATCGGGCGCTGCAGGATTTGAAATTCGGAAAGACACCAGGGGCGAAAGTCCTGCGCATTGCGTGAATGATTTCGACGGGGTACCGCTCAACGCCAGCGTCCTTGCAGGAAACGTTGCACCGCCCAGGCAGCCTCGATTTCCTCCACGATAATATAGTTGGCACCCGCGAGTTCCAGAGCACTTCGATGACTTTGATATCGACAGCGCGCGATGATCGTGGCTCGCGGGTTGAACTGGCGGGCGACTTTGACAATGGCGATCGCGACCCCATCATCCGGCACACACACCACGACCATCGCTGCATCCCGGATCTCTGCTCGTTGAAGGACATCCGGTTCCCGCCCATCGCCGCAAATCGTGCGAAAACCCTGCTGGGCGAACGGCTGCAGGTTGAGAGGGCTTTGGTCGATAAGGCAAACGTCCATTCCCAGCGTCTCCAGATAAGCGGCGATGTGCCCGCCCATGGGGCCAG
>NZ_JACIYL010000122.1 GCF_014359955.1 Thermogutta sp.
GTTCGATTATCGGCAAAGATTTTCCTTTTCCCTCAGCGGGAGTGAACCTTATGCAGTGCGTGAAGGCCTACGTCAAACCGACACCGTCCGGACTGTCTCGATCATTCCACCAAAAATCGGTGCGGGCAGCGATCAGACTTGTTGGTGCCGTCACGGTGATAGCGGGCATGTTCTGGTCCACGGCCGGGTGGGCACAGCAGATAAGAACGCGGCGCGAGCCCCACATCGGATATGCCTATCCAGCAGGCGCCCAGGCAGGGACCAGTGTGCAAATCGTTGTAGGGGGCCAGTATTTGGACGGCGTAACGGATGTCTTGATGGCACCGCTTTTACCTGAGGTATCCGGCACAGAAGCTCCCCAAGCGACGTTTGTCAGATTGACGAAACCGCTTACAAACAAACAGGCCAACGATCTCGCTCAAAAACTGCGGGAGATCCAAGACAAGGTTCGCCGCGAAATGCGACAACGGCGCACGGGTTTCAACATGGTGGCCTACCGCCAGCTTCTTGTCAAATTCGCGGCAGAAGAAGGCATCACGGAAGAAATGTTGAAGGCCTTGGAGGAGTACAGGAAGTACCGGAACGATCCCAAACGCCAGTTCAATCCGCAGATTGCGGAACGGGCGACAGTCCAGGTCTCTCTTTCGCCGAACGTCCAACCGGGCTGGTATGTCCTTCGTCTCAAGACGGCGAATGGGGTTTCCGATCCGGTGCGATTCCATGTCACCCCCTGGAAGGAAGTTCTGGAAAGTGAGCCGAATAACAAAGAGTCACCCACCGTCGTCAACGAAGAGTTGCCCGTGGTGCTCAACGGTCAGATCCAACCGGGGGATGTGGACCATTTTCGTATTCGGGCTAAAAAAGGGCAGCATTTGGTGGTAGCGGTTCTGGCCCGGGAATTGATCCCCTACCTCGCCGATGCAGTTCCCGGCTGGTTTCAGGCAACTCTGCGGATTCTGGATTCCTCGGGACGTGAGGTGGCCTATGTCGACGATTTCTGGTTTCATCCCGATCCCGTTCTGGCGTTTGATGTTCCTGCCGACGGCGACTACATCATCGAAATAAAGGACTCCATCTATCGCGGACGGGATGACTTCGTTTATCGGATCGTGGTGGGGGAAGTTCCCTACGTGACCGGCGTTTTCCCGGCTGGTGGGCGAATCGGAGAGGATGTTACGCTCCAGCTCATGGGCTGGAATTTGCCCGAGAAACAGGTTTTCTTGCGGCGTCTTAAAGGTCAGCCGGGCATCCGGTCACTGCAGCTTCCCGTCTGGGCATGCTGGGCCCACCCCGTTCAATTCGCGCTCTCCGACTGGCCGGAGGCAGTGGAACACGAACCCAATGACACGCTCCAAGCCGCGGAAAAGATTTCGATCGGCACAGTGATCAATGCACGGATGGACCGGCCTGGCGACCAGGACGTTTTCCGGTTTACCGGAACCAAGGGACAAAAAGTGGTCGCCGAGGTGATCGGCCGCCGTGTTTTCTCACCTGTTGACTCGCTGCTCCGGATTCTCGACGAGCAGGGCAACGTCGTGGGGGTCAATGACGATTTCGTAGATAAAAGTGTGGGTCTCCTCACGCACCACGCCGATTCGTACCTGGAAGTGACACTCCCCCACGATGGCGTGTACTTCGTCGAAGTCATCGATATGCAGCATCAGGGCGGTGAGGCATTTGTCTATCGCCTCCGCCTCAGCGTGCCACGGCCGGACTTTGAACTCCGCGTGGTTCCATCGGTTATCAATGCTTCTCCGGGAATGGTGGTACCCATCGACGTTTATGCCGTGCGTCGGGATGGGTTTGATCAGGGTATCGAGCTGTCCGTCACAAAAGGTCCGGAAGGAACCCGCCTCAGCGGAGGGTGGATACCGCCTGGTACCGACCATGTTGTGGCGACGTTGACCGTGCCACGGAACGCGGAAACCGGGTTGGTGGAAATCGAGATAGCTGGCAAGGCCAGGGTGAATGGGCAGGAGGTTGTCCGAACAGTGGTGCCTGCCGATGATATGATGCAGGCCTTCTATTACCATCACCTGGTCCCTGCCGAAAGATTCGCCCTCAATCTGACCGGCCGTCGGCGTTACTCCGTGCCGTGGACTTTCGAAACCAGCAACACAGTGCGAATACCGGCGGGCGGCGAAGCGGAGTTCCGACTTCCTCCCGGCAGCGTCTGGTTCCCCGAAAATATGACACTTCAGTTAACATCCGCCCCGGAAGGAATCACGCTGGCGAAAGTGGATCGCAGACAATCGGGATACGTGCTCGTTTTTCAGGCCGACAAGGAAAAAGTCAAACCTGGCACACGGGGCAATTTGGTTCTGGGAATGTTCATGCAAAACAAGCCGCAGGGCACCGCTCCCAGCACTGCCCGAAATCAACAGTTTTTCGCGGGATGGCTGCCAGCGCTTCCCTTCGAGGTGGTGTCGCAGTAAGATAGGGCGCGCCTTGCCTGCGTCACCAGTCGAGTATGCTCGATTTGCGGGTCGAGAACCCTACAACCTGCAGCTACAGAAACATGAGGGCCATGATGCGTCCGCTATCAGCCATGATTTGGCACCGTACGAGCAAGCAGCAGATCGCTTTGGGACTCGCGTTTGCCCTTTGCTGGATCTGGTTCCCGCTCGGGGGAAAAACCCAGGCTGAAGATGCACAGCAGGCCAACCGGCCGAATATCGTGCTGATCCTGGCCGACGATCTGGGTTACGGGGACCTCTCGTGCCTCAACCCGGAGTCGAAAATCCCCACGCCGCGGATCGATCAGTTGGCCCGGGACGGCATGATCTTTACCGATGCCCATACGCCGTCCTCGGTCTGCACGCCCACGCGTTACGGATTGCTGACAGGAAGGTACGCCTGGAGAACCCGGCTTCAGCGCGGGGTCCTGCTTGGGTTCGACCGGCCACTCATTGAACCGAACCGAGTCACTCTGGCTTCGCTGCTTCAATCACAGGGATATCGAACGGCGTGCATTGGGAAATGGCATCTTGGTCTGGGCTGGCAATCTCCTACCGGCCAACCTGTGACGGATTCCGACGGAACAACAAACGACCCCGGCGTTGACTACTCGAAACCCTTGACGGAAGGCCCTCTCACAGTGGGTTTCGATTACTTTTTTGGCATCGCCGCCTCTCTGGATATGGCACCGTACTGCTACATCGAAAACGATCACGTGACCCAGCCGCCGATCGAAAATACGGCAGGAAAACCTTTTCCCTTCAACTGGAGACCGGGCAAGAAAGCCCAAGATTTTGACCACGAGCAGGTGCTTCCGACATTGACCGAGAAGGCAATAGCCTGGCTGCGAAATTGCCGCCGCGAGTCACCCGCCCAGCCGGTCTTTTTGTATTTTGCCCTCACCGCGCCTCACACGCCCGTTCTCCCGCTTCCGCAGTATCGGGGAAAGAGTAGGGCAGGGGAGTACGGAGACTTCGTCGTGGAGGTGGATGACTGCGTCGGGAAGGTTCTCGATGCCCTCGATGACCTTGGAATGCGGGAAAATACCCTCGTTATCGTCACAAGTGACAACGGATCGACCATGACGATCCGTCCGTTCTTCCAAAAATTCAATCACGCCACAAACTATCATTTCCGGGGACAGAAGTCGGATATCTGGGAAGGCGGCCACCGCGTGCCGTTCATTGTGCGCTGGCCGGGCCACGTTCCGTCAGGAAGCCAATGCTCGAAAACGATCTGTCTCACGGACTGCCTGGCCACGTTCGCGGATTTAGTGGGCGCATCCCTGCCCGAGAATGCCGGCGAAGACAGTGTGAGCTTCCTCAAACTGTTAACAAACCCTGAGGCGTCCTGGGAACGACCGCCTGTCGTCATGCACTCTGTCAATGGCAACTTTGCGATTCGCGAAGGTGATTGGAAACTCCTTCTTTGCCGAGGTTCGGGGGGCTGGTCGTTGCCGGAAAACAAGGTCCCCGCGGGCGCCCCGCCCGCCCAACTGTACAATCTCCGCGAAGATATTGGAGAACAGAATAATCTTTTCAACGAATATCCGAATGTCGTCGCGCGTCTGAGCAAACTTCTGGAAAATATCCGCGAGAGTGGCCGCTCTCGATAGATGGCGGGAATTCCCGCATAATGCAGCGGCGCTTTTCACGACGTGAGAGGGCGTTCTGTCGCGCAGGGACGCAGCGATGACACTCAGATTTTCTTGGAAAGTTCGCCCAGCTTGCGACGGAGAAATCGCGCTCGTTCGATATTCCTATCAGCGCTGTCGAGTTCGCTGCCGGCCAACTTTTGCAAATGAGCCGGTTGGGTGAAAAGGAACAGCTCATTGAGAAGCTGAATGGGAACTTCCTGAATGAGTCCCAGATGGATCCCCATGCGAACACTCGACAGCAGGTGGAGCGTTTCCTCGGCAGAGATCGTTTGGGCAGTCTTGAGAATTCCGTACGCGCGACTCACGCGATCATGGAGATTTTCGTGCCCTTCGGCCAGAAGGAATTCCCTGGCCTTTCTTTCCGCGGCGACGACAGCAGGCACGACCTGCGCCATCTTGTTGATGAGTTCTTCTTCACTCCTTCCCAGAGTGACCTGGTTGCTGACCTGGTAAAAATCCCCCATCGCCTGAGAACCTTCTCCGTAAAGTCCCCGTACGACCAGCTCTAACTTTTCCAGGCTGCGAAGGGTCTGGTCCATCTGACGGGTGATCACGGAAGCCGGAAGATGGAGCATCACACTCACCCGCATGCCCGTCCCCACATTGGTAGGGCATGCCGTCAGGAAGCCCCATTCTTCATCAAACGCGAACACGAGATGCTGGTCGAGATAATCATCCCATTGCCTGATCAATTCCCATGTGGGCTCAAGCTGAAAACCGCTTTGCACGGCTTGAACCCGCAGATGATCCTCCTCGTTGATCATGATGCTGAAGCGTTCCGCCCGATCGATAAACACCCCGCGAGATCCCTGTCCCTCGGCCAGCTCCCGACTGATCAACTGCCGTTCCACCAAGAAATGGCGATCCAGCTCCGACAGCGTATCCACATCCACGTAGAACACCTGGTCGCGAAACGGGCTGTTGTTGACAACTTCCTTCACGCGGTCCAGGATCTGTCGGCGGTCCGCCTCGGTGGCGATGCTGGTAAATGGAAAATCCGCGAGATTCCGTGCCAATCGAATCCGGGTGGAAATGACAATATCGTTTTCCGGCCCTTCGCCGCGGAGCCATTCTCCGCAACCACGCATCAGGTCATCGAGTGTCGAGATCATAGATTGCTATTCTTTCCCAAAACAAACGTTTCGCACCAGCAAACCAATTCCCCCACTCCCTCCCAGGATCATCCTTCTCATGTTTCATAGCCCGCCTTGGAAGGGTTTCCGGTCACAGTGCCCCGACAGGCCCGCCGTCAACGCTTTTTTTCCCAATGGCCAACCACGAAAAAACGGTCGTGGTTCTAGACAACCTCGGCTTCAATACGACGGATTTCATCACGGATCTGAGATGCTCGCTCATATTCTTCGGCATCCACGGCCTCACGCATCTCCCGCCGCAGGCGGATCAGTTCCGTGCGGCGTGCGGCAACCTCCGGAGGCTTCGATGAGCGTTTCCCTTTATGCCGTGTTTCGCCATGGATATTGGCCAGGAGAAATTCCAACTGTTCACGGAAAGCCTTGTAGTCGTACGGGCATCCCAGTCGTCCCTGACTGCGGAACTTATAAAAGCTGATGCCGCAGTAAGGACAGGTCTGCTGATCGGCCCGCCTCATCTCTTCGGCCGCCTGTCCCACCGCCATGTGTTTGGCGTAATGCTGAGCCACCTGCTCTGCCACCTGTGTCATTTCGACTGTGGCCTTACTTCCTCCCGACAAATACTCGTGCGCATGCTGCTCGCACAAGTGCACCTCAACCGGGGTGGGCCCCGTCAGTTCCGTGATATGATAGGTCGCCGGTCGATCGCAGCGTTGGCACTTCATACAAGAAATCCTCTTCTGAAGATAGCAGAGTGAGACACCCGCAACGTCCGCTTCACATCACGGGTCTCTCCCACATCACACTCGTCATTGCGGGTATTCGCCCCGCTTTTCACACACGAGGATGGGCAGCTTGTACGCGGTTAAGACAATTCAACTGGATTCTAACACCCTTGGCCAGCGTGTCAACATTGCTTGCAGTCCCAGTTTGAACTGGCCATTTTGCCTCATGGCAGTTTGAACCCTTTCCAGACACCAGACCGTACGAATTGTCTCGCACGGCGCTCCGCAGCACGAGGACGCTCCCCTTTCACCAGGACCGTGAACAGGGGCACCTTTCTGGTCGTCCGAAAAAGAAAATAGGAGATACGACGGAGGATTCCAAGCCGCCTTGGCAAAAGCGTCACTTTTTGCTAAACAACTACCATCCTGGTAGTGGCCTGTTTGTGCTTCCCCGATCATGCCCGTTTTCACCCGTTATGTAACGTCCGAACTGCTCAAGATCTTTGGGGCCGCGCTGACGGTCCTGACATTGCTGCTTGCGCTGGGAATTGGCGCACGGGAGGGCATCAGCCGAGGCTTGCCGCCTATTTTAATTGTTCGCATGTTGCCTTATCTGTTGCCCGAAATTCTGGGAATCACCATCCCGATCGCGGTGCTCCTCTCGGTCAGTCAGGTTCTGGGACGGATGTCGGGAGCCAACGAGATCGTCGCCCTTCGTGCGCTGGGGCTGTCCCCGATTCACGCCGTTCGCCCCACCATCGTGTTCGCATTTTTTGTCAGTTTGTTTACTGTTTGGATGTATGATGTGGCGGCCACGTGGGGACGGCCTGGAGCCCGCCGAGTGGTCGTGGAGTCGGTGGAGCAGATCGCCTACAGCATGCTGCGGACACGGCGTAGTTACACATCCCCGAAGTTTTCCATTGTAGTCAAGGATGTGCAGGGGAAAACCTTGATCAATCCCCTCATCACCATCCAGACCCAGCCTGATATGCCGGCCATCGTCCTCTCGGCCGAGGAAGCCGAGTTGACAACAGACCGCCAGGCCGGCGGGCTCATCATCACCTGTCGCAAACCAGAGGCCAGAATCGAGGATTCCGCGGTGGTGCGGGCGTCCGACATTTACTCCCAACTCATTCCTTTCGACAAACCGATCGAACCTCTCCACCGGGATTGGCTGGCTACGTGGCAGATTCCGGAGGCCGTCAAAACACTCGAGAAGGACGCGCATCAGCTTGAAATGCTCATCCGCCATGCAGATGCCACAGACGAGCAGAAAAAGACCTGGCGCTACCAATTGGAACAACTACAAATCCAGATCCGTAAACTCAAGACGGAACCATATCGCCGGTGGGCGAATGGTTTCAGCAGCCTGTGTTTCGTGCTCCTCGGTTGTCCCCTTGCAATGTACTGCCGCAGTGAAAATTTCCTGGCGATATTTTTCTTGTCCTTTTTGCCCATCGTGATCGTTTACTACCCCCTGCTCATGCTCGCCAACGGACTGACGTCTTCAGGGGCCATCCCACCTCCTGGATTCTGGCTTGCCAATCTCGGAATAGCTCTTCCCGGCAGCGTCCTCTTGTACCTTTACTGCGAAACCTGACGAGGTTTCGTCCGCCGGGCTACCCATCCGCTCGAGGCCGTCAAGCGTCACTCCCATCGCAACCTGAATCCGATCCCATAGCGATTGCGAACGCGGTGGCATGACTTCGGCAGTGCGAAATGGAAATCCAAACCTCCTTCACACCCAGTCTGTCTGCTACCTGTTTGGCACCGTCTCGGAGTATCACCTCCGGCCGACCGCCAGGCCGATTGAGAATCTCAACATCCAGCCAACTGATTCCTTTAACCCAACCCGTTCCCAGCGCTTTCAAAACGGCCTCCTTGGCCGCCCATCTCCCCGTGAAGTGCTGGACAGACTGTCGGCGACTTTGGCAATAAGCGATCTCAGCCGGTGTGTACACCCGCTGTAAAAACACCTCCCCATGCCTTTCGATCATTCGGGCAATTCGGAGGCATTCGGTAATATCCGTGCCAACCCCCAGCACCCTCATCGTCGGAGATAATCCAACTTTCTGCTTCCAGTCATAACTGTCACTTTGACCGACCAAAACACTTGACTATCCATAGACAGCGAACGCTAAACGGCAACGCAGTGTAACGAAATCAGTTCTGCCACGAAACCAGCCGGGACCACGGCCGTCCGAAATAGTCAAAAGTCCCAAAGATACCACTCCCGGCAGGATTCCTTTCGAACTGTGACACTCGGTCGTCCGACGGCCTGCGTGTCCTCGGGCCAACAGATTTTCAGGCGTACTTGATGCCGCAGGCTGCCTGGGCGCGAG
>NZ_JACIYL010000123.1 GCF_014359955.1 Thermogutta sp.
CACCCCAGGACAGGTCGAGGTGGAAGCTCGGTCGGTTGACGGCCCATCCCAGCCAGGACCTCGGGGCAAATGCAGCATGATTGCCCTGGGATGCCCCAAAAACCTCGTGGACGGGGAGCGCATCCTCGGGCTGCTCCGCGATGCCGGCTGGGAGCTTGAACCCAACCCGGAAAAGGCCGATGTCGTCGTGGTCAACACGTGTGGGTTTCTCCGCTCCGCCCGGGAAGAATCCTTCGAAGCCATCGAGGAAATGCTCAAGCTGAAAAAGCGGGGCAAGATTCGTGGAGTTATTGTGGCGGGATGTCTCGCCGAGCGAGACCGCGACGCGCTTCTCGACCGGTTTCCGGAAGTGGATCAGGTTATCGGCGTCTTCAGCCGGGATGAAATAACCCGGGCCATTGCCCGCATTGAATCGGGGATCCACGAACAGCGGACAATCTTTCAACCGGCGAGTGTCGTTCCGCTGGATGATCGACGGCGGTTGCGGGTGACGCCGCGTCATCTGGCGTATCTGAAGATTTCCGAGGGCTGCGACCGTCTGTGCACGTTCTGCACCATTCCGCATATTCGGGGACGGCACGTGAGCAAGCCGATGGAGTTGATTCTGGCCGAGGCCCGGGAACTGGCGGCCGAGGGCGTGAAAGAGCTCGTCGTGGTCGCCCAGGACACCACCTACTACGGCATGGACCTGGTGGGGCGGCCGCTGCTTGCAGAACTCCTCAGCCAATTGCGGGAAATTCCCGGGTTCACATGGATCCGGCTCATGTATCTTTATCCGATGTATTTCACGGATGAACTGATCGGCGTCCTGCGCGAAGGTGGCCCGATTATCCCTTATCTGGACCTGCCGCTGCAGCACATCAATGACACGATTCTGCGGCGGATGAAACGCCGCGTGACACGTGCCGAAACAGAGGCCCTGCTGGCACGTTTACGGGAAAGTATTCCCCAACTCGTCTTGAGGACGACAATGATTGTGGGCTTTCCGGGGGAAACGGAAGCCCAGTTTCAGGAACTCGTGGAGTTCGTCAGGAAACAGCGATTTGAGCGGTTGGGAGTTTTTGAATACTCGCGTGAGCCGGGGACACCAGCCGCCCGGCTTAAGGATCACCTTCCCCGCCGCGTCATCCGTGCCCGGCGAGAGTACCTCATGGAGGTGCAGCAGGAGATCGCGTTCGAATGGGCGCAGTCTCAGGTTGGCCGAAAAATGACCGTCCTCCTTGACCAGCGTCATCCCGGCCAGAAAGATGTTTGGCTGGGGCGTACCTATGCGGATGCCCCGGAGATCGACGGGGCGGTTTATGTGACCGGGAAGAGGCTGTCGGCAGGGCAGTTCGTGGAGTGTGAAATTGTGGCGGCCGAGGGATACGACCTTGTGGCTGCCCCGCTGGCAGAAGATGCTACCGTGGCCTCCTGAACCTGGGGAGAAATCTGCCATGAATACCGGCACGCGGAGGGAATGGCTGCTCCAAAGTGGACTGACGTTGGCGTCATTCGGACTGTCCGGCTTTGTCAATGCCCTGGCAGAAGACGGTGCCCGGGAGGGAGAGCGCAAGGAAAAGCAAAAGAAATCCGGAAGGAGGCGGTTTCGCGCCGCGCTCTCCTGCTCTGCCATCGGGGTGCAGGCCGATCAGATGCAGGCTTTGGAATACGCGATCCGATATGGCTTTGAGGCAGTGGAGCCGCAGCCGGAATTTCTCGCCCGCCTGTCTGACGATGAATTGGCCGGTCTTCGCGAAAAAATGAAGGCCCACAACGTGGGCTGGTCGGCAGCCGGTGTGCCGGTGGATTTTCGCGGTTCCATCGAGCGATTCACGGCCACACTGCGCGGCCTGCCCAAGTATTGCGAGGTCCTTCAACGGGCAGGAGTGGATCGATTGGGCACTTATCTCTCACCGACCTCTCGGGATCGAACGTATCTGGAAAACTTTCGTCTCCATGCCAAGCGGTTGCGGGCGATTGCCGACATCGTGGGCTGCTACGGCATGCGCCTGGGGCTGGAATACGTCGGGCCGAAAAAATCCTGGAGTGCCGGTCGATACCCATTCATTCACGCCCTGCGGGAAATGAAGGAGCTCGTCGCGGAAATCGATCATCCCTGCGTGGGGTTCACCCTCGATAGCTGGCACTGGTACACGGCGGGCGAGACGCGCGAGGATATCCTCAGCCTGAGAGGCGATCAGGTCATCGTGGTCCATCTCAACGATGCCCCCGCCGGTGTCCCGGTGGATGAACAAGTCGACTCCATCCGTGATCTTCCCTGCGCGACGGGAGTGATCGATTTGAAAGGCTTTCTCTCGGCCCTGGTGGAGATCGGATTCGATGGACCGGCCTATATCGAGCCGTTCAAGAAGGAACTGCGGCAATTGCCCCCGGAAGACGCGGTGCGCGTGACGGCCGAGGCCATGCGGAAAGCACTCGCGCTCATCGAGTGAATTGACAGACGCGATCTCCTGGGAGGTGCGGTCGGTCTCAGAACCGGCCAGAGCAAACGGCCGGTCGCTTCATTCCAACCCAGCGGCCTGTTTGACACGCGCCTTTCCGCCGAGACGCTTGAGCCCCTCCCCCGTCACCGACGTTCCGTCGAGGAATACCTCGCGGAGTTGAGGTAGCTTTTCCAGGAAGGGGACGGCCGCGTCGGTGATCCCCGGATTGCCGCTCAGATCAAGCGATTCCAGGTGAGAAAGGTGGCTCAGGTACTGCACACCGGCATCTGTTACCTGTGTTTGCGCCACATTGAGCTTCCGCAGAGTCGAGATCGTGGCGATGTGCTCTAACCCGGCATCGGTGATCAACGTCTGAGCAAGAGAAAGCTCCTCCAGCGACGGCATGGAGCGGAGGGCTTCCAGAGCGGAATCATTCACCATCGTCTGGGGGAGGTTGAGGACGCGGAGTGATGCGTGGCTGCGAAGTTGGCTGAGGAATGTGCCGCGCACGGGCAGGTCCCGCAGAGAAAGCGTGCGCAGCTTCGTCCAACCCGTCACGACAGCCGCCAGAGCTTCGTCATTGAGCGACGTACACTGGAACAACGTGAGCGACTCCAGCGACAGCGGTGCCAGAGCTTGAAGGCCGTTCGATGTGGCAGGGGATTCTTCAAGGGTGAAACTGACCAATCGCGGGAATCGGCCCACCGCGGAAAGACACGCATCATCAATGTGGTATCCCCGCAAACGGAGGTCCACCAATTGCGGCAGTTCTGCCAATCGCGTGAGCACCTGAGCGTTCACGCCGGCGCAGTTCCGCAGGTCCAGCAGCCGCAACCGCGGCAGTTGGGCAAGACGCTCCATCGCGTTGGAAGAAAATTGATTTTCGAGAAGATAGAGGTGGGTGAGGGCAGGGAACTCGGCCAGAATCGCGATGGCCGCGTCAGTCAACTTGACAGAGCGCCGCAAATTGAGCGACCACAGCCGGGGCAGATTTTTCAACGCGGCAAGGGACTGATCGTCGATTTGCGTGTTCTCCAGCCCCAGTTCTTCCAATGTGGTTTTCCGAGCAAGTTGTTGCACGCCCGCCGGCGTGACGCCGAACCCGGCCACACGAAATCGGCGGAGGTGCGGCAATTGAACGACCAGGGCAATCTCGGCGTCGCTGCCGCTGCGGCGCTCGCCGGCCAGGTCCACTCCAATGAGACGTCCCTGCTGATCAAACTCCAGGCCGGCCTGGGCTTCCAGGAGGCCGTGGATGATCTTCGCGAATTCGGCGGGAACGGCCTGCCGGGCCGCCTCGTCGGAACCGGTGAGGGCGCGGACCCAATCGAGTTCGCTGGCAGCGGCGGAACTGGGGGCGGAGCCCTCGGCCTGATGGGGAGGGGAAACAGCAGCCGGCGAGATGTGCTTGTCCTCGCCGCTTTGGGAGGTGTCATGTTGTTTCAGGGGAGGAGCCTCAGCCGTGACGGATCCCTCGTGTTCCGCTGGCCCGCGCCGGCATCCGTGAGCCAAAACGCAGACCGCGATCGCCAGAAGGATCATCCATGGCGAAGTCGCTCGCATAGGCCGGTTCCCGACAGAAATAAAGCGATCGGTGGCGCAAAAGACCACCGACCGTGGGCAGGGCATCTGGCAGAGCGTTTCGATCAGCCCGCGCTCTCGGATTCGCGATCGCCGGTAAGGCCCTGAATGAGCGGTCCGCCGGAGCCGCCCAGACCACCCTTGAGTTCCTTCTCCTTTTCGCGTTCCTTTTCCTTTTTGGGCTCGGGGGCGGGCTCGGCAGCGGCCTGCTGCTCTTCTTCCGCCCATTCCACACGCTTCCGAGAGAGGCCGATCTTCCGCTCGTCTTTGTCCACGCGGAGGATCTTCACCTCGATTTCATCGCCGACTTTGACAATCTCTTCGGGGTTGTCCACCTTGTGGTCGGCCAGCTCGGAAATGTGCAGCAGTCCTTCCAGACCATCCTCCAGCCCGACAAAGACACCAAAATTCGTGATCTTGGTGACGGTACCTTTGACGATCTGGCCCGGCTGGTATTTGGAGGGGATGTAGGTTTCCCAGGGATCTTCCGTCAGTTGTTTGAGCCCCAGGGCGATACGGCGACGATTCTTGTCCACGGAGAGCACGCGGCATTCGATTTCCTGGCCCTTCTGGAGTACTTCGCTGGGATGCGTGATTTTGCGGGTCCAGGAGAGGTCGCTCACGTGGAGCAGGCCATCCACGCCTTCTTCCAGCTCCACAAATGCGCCGTAGTTGGTGATATTGCGCACAATACCTTTGACAACGGAACCCACGGGATAACGCTCTTCCACGTTCTCCCAGGGGTTCTGCATGGTCTGCTTGATGCCCAGGGAGATCTCCTGTTTTTCCTTGTCGATCCCCAGGACGACAACCTCGACTTCGTCACCCACCTGAACCACTTCGCTGGGATGGTTGATCCGCCGGGTCCAGGACATTTCGCTGATGTGGACGAGGCCTTCCACCCCTTCTTCCAGCTTGACGAAGGCACCATAGTTCATGACGTTGACCACGGTGCCCTTCACGCGGCTACCCACGGGATAGCGCAGCTCGATGTCTTCCCACGGGCTGGGCGTCTTCTGTTTGAGGCCGAGGGCAATTTTTTCCTTTTCCCGGTTGACGTCGAGGATGACGACTTCGATTTCTTCGTCGATGGAGACCATTTCCGAGGGGTGATTGATGCGTCCCCAGCTCATATCGGTGATGTGGAGCAGGCCATCGATCCCGCCCAAATCGACGAACACACCGAAATCGGCGATATTTTTGACGACGCCTTTACGGCGCTGGCCGACTTCCAGTTCGGCAAGGAGCTGCGCCTTTTTCTCCGCACGCTCCTGCTCGATGAGTGCCCGTCGGCTGACGACGATATTCCGCCGCGACTCGTCAATTTTGAGAACGAGGCACTGCACCGTGCGTCCGATGAATTCGCCAATGTCCGCGGGACGGCGGATGTCCACCTGGCTGGCGGGCAGGAACACGTTCACGCCGATGTCAACCAGGAGACCGCCTTTGATCTTTCGGGTGACGATGCCGGTCACGACGTCGCCTTCCTTGACCGTTTCCATCACCCGCATCCAGGCCCGAATTTTCTCCGCCTTGCGCTTGCTGAGGGTGATCATTCCGCGATATTCGTCCCCCAGCCCGTACATGTCCTCGAGTTCTTCCACGAGCACGCTGACGGTTTGCCCCGGCTTCGGCGGTTCTTCGTTTTCCGTCCATTCAGAGAGGGGGACGATGCCCTCGCTCTTGGAGCCGACGTCGACGACCACAAAATCTTTTTCCACCCGGAGAATTCGCCCTTCGACGATCTGATTGACGGCGATTTCCGAGGCGGCCAGTGCGAGGGCCTCAGGGTCCATGCCGCCGTAAGCGGCTTCCAGCTCTTCGGGAGTGACTTCTACCTGACGAATGAGGTTGCGATTGACCATTGGACAAACAACACCCTGAAAACAAAAAACGCTGCAGCAAGCGGAGGCGAAGGAGGGAAACACACGGGCGCGAGAATCGCTGCTCAGGCCGAAGCAGCGTCTCGGCCAACGACCCCTTTTGGCTTGGCTGAAGAATTCACGATCCGCATTACCGCTTGGGGTGGCCGTCCCCCGCCCCATGCGAGGGATACCGCGGGCACCCATCAATGGACACAGTATAACACCATTCCCGCCACCCCACAATTGGAACACCGGCGCAGGGAAGATTTGGCGGGACGCCTTCCAGGGCGTGCGGCGAACCTCGGAGGGGCACGCTCGTCGTGCCCGGGGAAGGGGGATGGATCATCAATCAGTGTTCGTCGGACGTGACAAGCACGTCCCTCCGGAATTTTTTCGGAGGGGCACGCTCGTCGTGCCCATTGAAAGAGAATAGGCCGTCAACTGGTGTTCATCGGACCCGACAAGCGGGTCCCTCCATCCCATGGCTTGGAGGGGCGCGTTCCACTCCGGCTGATCCACCCTTCCACCCATTCACCGTTTACCCTCGCTACCCTGGCCGGCCCTCCAGTGACCGTGCAGAACCGGCAAGAAAAAAGTAAACTTGCATATCGGGCAGGGTGGTGAAGCGGTATCCCGGGCAACCAGCCAGGAAGCGTGCCTCCGTACCGTGTCGTGCCAAGCCCCGTGGGTTAAACTGGGCAGATTCACCTTCCTCGGCGGAGAACCAGGTTTTCCGCGGGCCGGTGCGGGATGAAAACGCCCACCTTGGCATTTCCTGGGGGAAATTTGCCGCGAAGGCTCGTAACCTCTCCCACACCTCGTGTGTGGCTGGCATTATCAAGAAGGCTTGACCAACATACCCCGTCGGCATGACCGATTCGACTCAGGGAATAGCGGTCCTCGGATCCACAGGCAGTATTGGTCGAAACGCACTCGAGGTCATCGCTGCCTCGGAGGGCAGACTGCGCGCCGTAGTTTTGGTAGCACGGTCGAACACGCAGCTTCTGGAACGGCAGGCCCAGGAGCATCGGCCGACTCTTGTAGTGGTGACTGATCCAGAAGCGGCCAGGCAGCACGGAGTTTGGAATCTACCGCCAGAAACGGAGTTGCGCGTCGGGGAGGAGGCCGTGCTGGAGGCCGTTAGCTCGCCGGCGGTGGACCGGGTCCTCTCCGCGTATGTGGGAATAGCCGGATTGCGGGCGACGTGGAAGGCCGTGGAAGCCGGCAAAACCGTGGCCCTTGCCAACAAGGAAAGTCTTGTCGTGGCAGGGCCGCTTATCACGCAGTTGGCGCAACAAACGGGTGCCCAAATCCTCCCCGTCGATAGCGAGCATTCCGCCGTCTTCCAGGCGCTGCGCAGCGGTCAGCCGAAAGAGGTCCGGCGCATCATTTTGACGGCCAGCGGCGGGCCATTTCGCACGAAAAAGAAGGAAGAGCTGGCCTCTGTCACGGTGGAAGAAGCTCTGGCGCACCCTACATGGAAGATGGGCCGCAAGATTACGGTGGACTCCGCCACCTTGATGAACAAGGCCCTGGAGATCATCGAAGCCCGCTGGCTTTTCGGTGTGACCGCCGAGCAGATCGCGGTGGTGATCCATCCGCAGTCGATTGTCCATTCCATGGTGGAATTTGTGGATGGTTCGGTCATTGCCCAGCTCAGTCCGCCGGACATGCGGCTTCCCATACAATATGCGCTGTACTATCCGGAGCGCTGTCCGGGAATTGCCCGAAAAATGGACTGGACGCAGGTGCTCGATCTTCGCTTCGAGCCACCAGATCCGGAGCGTTTTCCTGCCATCCGACTGGGGCTTGAGGCGGCTCGCCGCGGAGGGACGGCGGGGGCTGTGCTCAATGCAGCCAACGAGGCGGCGGTAGAATGCTTTTTACAGGGGCGGCTCCGGTTCGACCAGATCGTTCCGGCCTGCGAGGCAGTGTTGGAATCCCATCCATTCGATCCGGAACCCACCCTGGAACGCATTTTTGAATTGGATTCCTGGGCCCGAAGGGAGATCACACATTGGACCTGACTAGCTTCATGCTCGTGGCTTTTTTGACGGGATCGGCCTGGCTCTACGTGCTGATGGTCGTGGTAGGGCTGGGACTGATCATCTTTGTGCACGAACTCGGCCATTTCCTGGTAGCCAAGGCGTGCGGGGTGAAATGTGAGAAGTTTTATCTCGGATTCGATATTTTCGGGTTGCGGATTGCGCGGTTCCGCTGGGGTGAGACCGAGTACGGGATCGGTATCCTCCCCCTCGGCGGATACGTGAAGATGCTTGGGCAGGAGGACAATCCGGCGCGACTGCGTCAGGAACTGGAGCGTGCCAGGTCGGCGGGGCTGGCGCCGGACGCTGTCATCAGCGAAGAGGGGGTGACGGTG
>NZ_JACIYL010000124.1 GCF_014359955.1 Thermogutta sp.
CACGACAACAATCTTGCGGACGCTTCCCAGGTCCAGCGTTAATTCGGTCGGATTTCCGAACTCGAGCCGGTCCTGCGTCACTCGGACCCATTGCTGGACGAGAGTATCGGCCTGGACCGCCTTCAAACCGGCCATCCAGATGTCAATCGCGTGTTCCCGCCCCAGTTGAACAACATCGCGAGAGTCAGCCATCGCAAAAAACCTTCGTTCTCTTCGAATGGGCACCTGTGGCGTTTGGACTACGAAAATCCCACGCTCTATTTTTCTTGGAGTCATTGTTGAGTTTATAACACAACTGTGGTCACGTGAAAAAGGGCCGTGCTTAGGGTTGTCCCGGGGCCTGGCGGTCGGCACACCGCCCAGTCGGTTGGTCAATGGTGCGATACGTGTTGAACCGTTTCAGCCGGTGTTCGCGTGTTGTCGAAGCGATTCATGACAGGTCGCTTGTCCAGGGCGGCGGCGGGAGAGTACCGTACCCACACGCGCCGCGGTAAAATCGGTGCGGCGTACGGAATGCTTGGTTTGCTTCCACAATTTCCATCAGGCTATCTGGGAAAGGTGATCTATGAAGAACACGCGGTTGATTTTGCTCAATCTAGGCCTATTCGCTTTGGTCAGCTTGATCGGCAATTTCGTTGCAGCGGAGGATTCGGGATGGGTGACCGTTCGTCCCGTCGAGATTGATGAGATCCTTGCCAACCCAGGAATGGGATGGGAAACTTTTCATCACACGGCTGCCAATGATCGCAATCTCCCGGACTGGATTCCCTCCACGGTCCAGTACCTTCGATGGGGCTGGGCCGAGCTCGAACCGGAGCCTGGACGACTCAACGTGGAGCTTATTGATAAGGTTCTTTCAGAAACGAGATCGGCCGGGCAGAAACTGGCCTTTCGCGTGATGTGTTGCTCTACGACTCGCGGACGGCCCTATCATCCGCGGTGGCTTCGAGACATTGGCGGTCGGGTTATCATCACGCGTTATAGAGATGTTCCAGGGCTGGAAGTTCCCGATTTGGATGATCCCGTCACTCTCAATGCGCATCTGGATTTTATCCGGCGGCTGGGGGCAAAGTACGACGGCCATCCGGATCTGGATCATGTCGATCTTGGGTCGGTGGGTTGGTGGGGAGAGTGGCACATGAGTAACTCCGAGCCTGCCCGCATGCCACTTCCCGAGAATCAACGAAGAATCATCGATACGTATCTGGAATCATTTCGAAAGACGCCGCTTTTGATGCTCATCGACGGCCCCGAGATGCTTCACTACGCGACAAGCCGTGGCACCGGTTGGCGGGCGGATTGCCTGGGCGACATGGGCGGCTTTTCACGCAATTGGTGTCATATGCGCAACGCTTATCCCAGCACCCTGAGCGAAGCGCGAGCCCTTGACGTTTGGAAAACGGCCCCCGTGGCCTGGGAAACTTGCTGGGACATTCGCAAATGGGTCCAAGAAGGCTGGTCCTTACGCTATATCTTCAACTACGCGCTGGCCCTCCATGGTTCCTATTTCAACAACAAGTCGGCTCCGTTACCACCAGGTGACAACGTGCGCGAGGAGGTGACGCGTTTTCTTCGGCGGCTGGGTTACCGGCTGGTTATTCGGGAGCTACGGCATCCGGCAATCGTTCGGTCCGGGGAAAATCTGCCTGTGACAATGGTCTGGCAGAACGTGGGTTCGGCTCCGTGCTATCGACCGTACAGGATGGCTGTTCGACTGACAGGCCCCTCTGGAAAGAGGTTCATCCATGTCAGTGACAAAACCGTGCGCGAGATCCTGCCGGGCGAAGTGGAGGTCTTCACGGAAAGCTTCATGAAAAACCCGCCCGATTTGCCACCCGGCAAGCCGGTGACGGTGGAAGAATTCATTCCAATAGCGCCTACTCTGGAGCCCGGCGAGTATTCCCTGGCCGTCGGTGTTGTGGACGGTGCGGACCGTCAGACGCCGGTTGTCCAGCTTGCTATTGCTGGAAAGGACGCGGACGGCTGGTATCCCCTATCCAGGTTTCGCGTCGCCTCGCCGTGAAACCCGGGCCGCCCTTCACCGCAAAACATGTTTTCGTAGCTGTTGGGACACCCGCGCGATCGTGTGGGCAGCAACATGGAGTTCTTCCGCAGTCGTCTTGGGGCCGAAGCTGATTCGCAGGGAGCTTTTCACGATCTCCCTGGGAACGCCGAGAGCAAGAAGACTGGGCGAAGGCTCGGGAGATCCGCTCGAACAGGCCGAGCCAATCGAGCAGCAAACTCCTTCCAGGTCGAGCGCGGTGAAAAGGAGTTGATTGTCAATCCCCGGAATCGCGAGGTTGACAGTTTGAGGCAGCCGCGGTGCTGCTTCCCCGTGGATAACGACATCGGGAATCAGGGCTTTCAGTGTTTGTTCAAATTCCTGCCGTAAAGCGGTCATTTTCGCGATGTTGTCTTCCAACTCCGCCACGGCCAGGGAAAGAGCTGTTTCCATTCCCACAGCCAGGGCCACGCTTTCCGTGCCGGGACGCAGCCCCTCCTGCTGTTCGCCGCCATACAAAATGGGCCGCAGGGGCATCCCTCGTTTGATAATAAGAGCGCCGATTCCCAAGGGGCCACCAAACTTGTGGGGCGTCACGGTCATGGCGTCTGCATTAAAATCGTGAAAAGAAACGGGCATCTTTCCCACGGCCTGCACGGCGTCGGTGTGGAAAGGTACCCCATGGCTGTGACAGATTGCCGCGATTTCGGCAATCGGCTGGATAACCCCCGTCTCGTGATTCGC
Source organism: Thermogutta sp. (assembly GCF_014359955.1). Classification (GTDB taxonomy): domain Bacteria; phylum Planctomycetota; class Planctomycetia; order Pirellulales; family Thermoguttaceae; genus Thermogutta. The sequence goes on from NZ_JACIYL010000124.1 coordinate 2,747, forward strand.
GGTCGTCACACTGACCAGGGCGACCTGAGGAGAAATCCATCGCCGGAGCGACTCCACGTTGACAACCCCATTGGGGTGCACATCGAGGGTATCCAAACGCCATCCCCAGTCGACGAGCGTTTCGGCCGCCCGCAACACACTGGGGTGCTCAATCGACGAGATGATGATCCGCCCCGGCATCCCTTCGGTTCGCGCCAGAGCAATCCCGAGAATGGCCAGATTGTTGGCCTCTGTTCCGCCACTGGTGAAAATGAGGCGGTCTCCCTCGCGGGTTGGTTCGGCGCCTAACAGAGTGAGGATGCGCTCCCGGGCTTCTTCCAGGCGCTTTCTGGCGGCCCGACCGAACTGATGCTGGCTCGCCGGATTGCCTGGCACGTCTTTCCAGACGTGGATCATCTGCTCGATGACCTCACGGCGAATCGGGGCCGTCGCATTGTAATCCAGGTAGATTGCCATAACGCAAAGGCGGTCATGCTGCGCAAAAGGTCGATCGCAGGACTCTATCCGCTTTATATCGCATTTTACGAAAAATAGCTCGATTTTGAAATGAGATCATGTAAGATGAGTCGCCCTGACTCAATCCCCACCGACCACATCATTATTAAGTCACTGGGGATTGGAAGCTGGCTGGGTGAATGCCGCTGACAGGTGGACCAGGAGGAATGGATCGGTCACATCTTCCCGGCTTTTCTGGTGCGGTCGCTTGATGAACAGCGGCACATGACGGTGGTCCGGGTTGGCTTCTCGAAATTGAGGATCAGGATCTCTCCGCCAGCCGTGATCAGACGTCATGACAATGAATGCCTCATCGAAGAGGTTCCTCTGCCGAAGGTGATCACGGATCTCACCAATCACCGAGTCCAGACGCAAAAGATGGCGATGATATTGGTCGGGCGTTCCGAACGTACGGTCCTGCTGTGGACTGTAAGATCCCACGAATTCACCCTGGGCATCAAGGATGAAGGGGCCGTGAGGGAGTGGCCAGTGAATAAAGAGACACATTCCCGGGCCGAGTTGATCGATGAGGCGAAAGGCCTCCCGGTGAAATTCTTTTAATAATCGAAACCAGTGCCTGCTGAAGAATGCGCTATCCCACCGCCGCCACATTAACCGGGAAAATGGATCCGTCAGAAATCGCAAATTACCGAGCAAGAACAAGCCGGCCTGCGCGACCACCGAATCAGCTTTGGGATCATTGGGATAGCTATGGCACTCTATACCGCGGCCCTCGAGAAGAATCTCGTAGGGATGGTAAAAACCGAGGACGCGCACCTGATAGCCCGCTCGCAGGAGTTCGTCAAACAGCGTATGTTGCTCGGCGACCGGCTTACGACCCTGAGACGTTTGCCAGAAAACCTGGCCGTTGTGCGGAAACAACTCCCCATCAGGTGTTTGATAAACGAGTCGTGGAAGAGAAAAGTAGGTGGCAGGGCCGGGAGATCGCGCACTATGATAGACATTTGAATGAGATGCAAAGTCTATTAAATGAGTAAATTCTGGCCGAATATCCTGGCCGTCGAAGGTTCGCTGGTAGGACCATTCATCAAAAACGAAAATGACAATGGGGGGAAAGTGGGCTTGCCCGCCCTGTTGGACGGCAGCGGGTTGGGCCAGGGATGAATCTGCCCGTTCCGCCGGGTTCCAAGACTTCCACGAAAGGACCTGCAACAGAAGGATCCAGGGTAGGGGGCTCAAGACGAGACACAGAGCCATGGCAGGTTTCCATAGCCGCCGGAAAAACAACAGCAAGAGAGCTGTGATAACAATCCACGCGGTCCAGAAAAACCAATCATATTTCGCAGTAAATCCAACGCCGACAAACATCGACGTGAGACCTGATAGTATTGCATCGGTAAAAAAGAAGATAAAGACGAATTGACTTGTTCTGCGAATCGTTCGATTGCCGAGTATTCTTGTGATGAGCCAACCAACAAAAAGAGCCGCCGCGACGATTCCCACGGCGAGAATCAGTGCCTGGCTATCTCGGGAAGACCAGAAGTAGTGATAGCGATTTTGCTCACTGGTCCAGGAGCGAAGCTGTCCCAGGAAAAACAGACAACTGGCGGATACTGAGATGGCAGCCGCACGGATTGCCTGCAGATAGAAGGGGCGTCGAGAAATCGTCTGATCAGGGAGAGGGTTTGGCTCTGCCGTTACATTCCCGGCTGTCGCATCTTTTGGCAGGACTACCACTGTATTCATAGGAGGATCGGCGTCTTTAATTGAACCGAATGTCGTGTGTCTCTATTCTTTCCGGCGAAGCCAAAAAAGCATTCTTTCCGAGTCGGGCACCGGGAATTCTCGGACGATCGAGAAACGCTGGGAGAAGGTGCGACGGAACGCTGACAGCGTTATATGCTCGAAAGAGTCGCTGCGAAATTGCGTGAGCTTACGGAACATGGGATCGGCAGGGGGAACGAATTCGACGATGACCCCCTGGGAGGAAAGGTCAAACAGAAGCTGTTCGATGCGGTCGAGAGAAAGGTTGCCTGTTACAATCAAATGATGGATCAAAGCAAGGGCGAGCACATAGTCGGCCCGAGCCCTTTCCAGGAAAGGTTGACGCTCCTTGTTATTGAGCCCGATGCCAGGAGAAGGATTGGTTATATCCAGGACCATAGGCCAGATGGCAGACCCGGTATTCCGTAAACGGCGATAGAGCATCTCAATGGCATCGTGATCCTGGTCTGCAGCGATGACGCAGCTACCAAGTTCGGCGGCGAGCTCGCTGTAAGTCCCGGTATTGCAACCAAGGTCCAGGACCCACTTGGGTTTCTCGTGGGTGAGGACGGATCGGACGAACTCCCGTTTGGCGTCTTCGGCTCGGTCCGTGTAGCTGCAGGTGCGCGTGTAATCCGTCCAGACGCCTTGCGGACGGTATCCGCCAGCCAGCCGGAGAACTTTGCGACGGAGTCGCCGCAGGTTCCAGAGCATGGGTTCCCGGTTAATGGAAATGCGCGAGCCTGGGGACTGTGAAGTATGGGGCTTTGATTGTGAATACTCAGTAAGAAGCCAGGGGAGAGTGACATCCAGGAGTAAAGCGGGACGCCATCGGCCTAAACGTCCCATTACTCGAACCATGAATAGGGGGTCGCGCCCATTTAAATTTGATAGAAAATAAGACCGTAAATCCCAGTGTGTATATCGAGCCAACAAAAGAGGGTAGAGAAAGAGCCGCTGAAACTGTCCCAGGGCGTACCAGACATCAAATCGTGAGGGAACGTCAAGGGAACCGAGGTCGATAAAGATCGGCCGGGTACCCACAAATTGGACGTTAAAAGGCGTCGCATCCTTGAGGGAGAATCCTGCCTGCGCGAGCTCAATTTGAAGATCGAGCGTGAGCACCGCCGCGTCAGCCAGCATCGAGACCGACCACTCATAGGGGTAGGTGATCAGCGGGAGAGAGTCGTGTTCCACAAAGTGGTGCCATCCTGGGTGTTCCCGCTCGAGAAAGCTCAGAAGCTGCGGCTCTCGGACAAACCGACTGCCTACCACCCATTCCCGTGCAACCAATCGGCCAAGGAGGCCGATCTCTTCCGCCCGGCGAAGGCGCGCGGCAAGTTCAGGGGCGATCGCGCGATAGACGCGACCTTCCCGAATGAACACGTATCCTTCGGGGTCGCGGAACGATGCCTCGACACGTCTGCTCAAAATGTCTCGTGTCAACGGGCATGTTTGAGCGGTCATAAAGGTCCCCCAGGAGCAGACCAGAATTCCTGTAACAACGAGAACACCAGGTGAAAAACGGAACTGTTACGCGGCTTTCCGTTCCGGAACGGGGGTATCCGCCTCTGCGACCTCGGAAGGCGTCTCGCCACGGGCTCGGCTTCTCTTAAAAACTCGTGTAACAGCGGACGAGACAAAATCGCGTATTCGACCGACAAAGGCGATCGCCCCGATCACAGCGGCGATAAGAACCTGCAGAAGAATGGCTCCCGAACCGGGATCGATGTAAGCCAGAAGGACACGTGCCATCGTTCGATTCCCTCGCGTTTGAAAACGATTGTGTTGACCAATAGGGTAACCGTCGCCGGGATAATGGCCACCCGCCGTCTCAGGGGACGGGGAGTTTAGCAAAAGCCCCGTGCCGACCGGAAGACCGAATTTCAGCGGCCGTCATTGGGGAATAATTTTGGCGAGTGACGTGATATAACACTTAAGTGGTACCTTCCTGTGCCATGCATGAAACGTGTTCTCGCGGGGTTTTGCAGTCCTAAACGCACGTGCGCGGGTAAACCGGGGCGCAATTCTCATAAATGAACCGGCCGCGGAGATCAGGTGTTCCAGGGTCGAGGGGCGCCGGACCCCGACCCGAGTCACCAATGCTTGGTGAGTTCCTTAGGTTAGGGAGGTTTCTATGAGAGTCGCACGCGTCATGCTGGTTGCGGTGGTGTGCTTGCTGATGGTATCGGGGGTGGCCTGGGCTGAGGCTGGTAAAAAGGCGAAAAAGCCCAGAGCGGAAGGTAAGAAGCCCAAGGCTCCGCTCACGGTGGAAGAAATGTGGGATCAGGTGGACACCAACAAAGACGGGACGGTGGAGCTTTCGGAACTCCTCGCGTTGAAAGCACTCAAGGGCGACGAAGCCCGAGCAAAGAAACTCTTGGAAGCGTGGGATGCCAACAAAGATGGCAAGGTGACCAAGGAGGAATTCAAGGAATATGTGGCCAAGCAGGAAGAGGCCCGCAAGAAAATGTTTTCCAAACTTGACACCAATGGTGATGGTGTTCTCACTGTGGACGAACTCAAGGGCCTCAAACACCTCGGTGGTGACGAGGCAAAAGCGAAGGCCATGCTGGAACACCTGGATGACAACAAAGACGGCAAGGTGACTGTGGAGGAGTTCGCGCGGGTGCGCAATCTGCTCCAGGCGCCGGCGCAGACCAGGGGTGCCCGAAAGCAAAAGTAGTCGTCGCAACGCCGCACTGAGTGACTATTCTTCTGTCCACGGTCAGGACAGAGGAAATGTTTCCACGACAATGGCCCTCCTCAAATCGAGGAGGGTTTTTTTACGATTCCCCGCTGCCGATAGATAAGGCTGAAACGCGCCCGAGTTTTCGGGCCCCGCGTTCGACAGGGAAGACCCATGACGTTTTACTACCTCCGGCGACGCAGCCGTTGGCCAGAGAAAGGCCGCGGAAAATAGGTTCCCGTCAGAGGAACAGGGTCAGACGGCGAGATCAGTGCTCCGTTGCAAAGGGGTTTATGATGCGGCGGGGCTGGGGACCGCTGGAGCCGGAGCGTACTGCTACCCTGCCATGGTGGCCGAGTTCCGCGGAGACCGCGGCCTGACCGCGGCCTGGCGCGCTGCTCTCATCGTGCGCGGCAAATGGATTGATTACGAGAACGGGCGGTAAAGCCTGACGGTGGTGATCAGACTTTTTCGTTCTTGCCCGGGTCGCCGTCAGGGCATTCCCCG
>NZ_JACIYL010000125.1 GCF_014359955.1 Thermogutta sp.
TCCGCGTGTTTACAACGGAGCTGGAAAAGCTCCGGGATCTCCCGGCGGAAACCCTGGACGGCACGCGGATCAACATTTACGGCAACATCGAGTTCCCGCACGAGGCGGCGCTCTGTCTGCAAAACGGAGCAGAAGGCATCGGGCTGTATCGCACCGAGTTTCTCTATCTCGGCCGGAACGATCTGCCCAGCGAAGAAGATCATTACCAGGCGTACTGCGAAGTCGTCCGGATTATGGGTGATCGGCCGGTCACCATCCGCACGTTCGATCTGGGGGCCGATAAAGTCCCCCTCCAACTGGGACTGGAAAAAGAGGCGAACCCCTGTCTGGGCTTGCGAAGCATCCGTCTGGCGCTGCGCTATCTGCCCCTGTTTCAAACACAGTTGCGTGCCATTCTGAGGGCCAGCGTGTGCGGTAACGTACAGATCATGTTCCCCATGATCAGCACGCTGGCCGAGCTCCGCCAGGCCAAGCTCATGCTGGCGGAAGTGATGGAAGACCTGGCGGAGAGCCAGATTCCTTTCCGTCGGGACATTCCGCTGGGCATCATGGTGGAAGTTCCCTCCGTTGCTGTGACCATTGACCGGTTCCTGGACGAAGTGGATTTCATCAGTTTGGGAACGAACGATTTGATTCAGTACACCCTTGCGGTGGACCGCACCAACCGCAATGTGGTGAACATGTACAACGCCACTGAGCCCGCGGTGCTGCGGCTGATTCATCACGTGATCCAGGAGGCTTCGCGGAAAGGCGTACCGGTCAGTTTGTGCGGCCAGATGAGCAGCCATCCGCTCCACACCATGCTGCTCATTGGGCTGGGATTGCGGAAGTTCAGTGTGGCCGCTCATTCCATCCTTGAAATCAAGAAGGTCTGCCGCAGCGTGACCGTCCAGCAGTGTGAGGCTCTTGCGAAACGGGCTCTGGAAATGGATCATGCCCGGGATGTGCAGGCACTCCTTCGGGAGCAGTTGATCAAGTTGATCCCGGCGTTCAGTCGGATCATGTGAACCTCATTCCTGAGTACGGCAACAGAACAGGTGGCGCTATGAAGTCGCGATTGTTTCCTGCCCTGCAACGGGAAGTGTCGGAAATCGGATTGGGTACGTGGCAATTGGGCGGCACGGAATGGGGCGACGTGCCCGAGGAGGAGGCCCTCAACACACTGGCGGCTGCCGCAGAGGCGGGTATCACCTTCATTGATACGGCCGACATCTACGGCCTGGGCCGCAGTGAATCGCTTATCGGACGCTTTTTGAAAGGCCGACCGGATCGCGACCGTTTCATTGTGGCCACCAAACTGGGAAGGCATCCCGAACCGGGGTGGCCCGCCAACTTCACCAGGGAAGTCGTCCGCCGCCACACAGAGGATTCCCTCCGTCGCCTGGGGGTGGATGTCATCCATCTGACGCAAACCCACAGCCTGCCCCTAGAGGTCATGCGCGATACAGGCATTTTCGACTATCTGCGCGAACTGCGGGACGAGGGCAAAATACGCGCTTTTGGCGCCAGCGTGGAGAGCATGGAAGAGGCCCTGTTCTGTCTAAACGTCGAGGGAATGGCCTCTCTCCAGATCATCTTTAACATCTTTCGGCAGAAGCCCATCGATGTCCTTTTCGACGAGGCCCAGAAACGGGGTGTGGCGCTGATCATTCGTCTGCCGCTGGCCAGCGGACTGCTGGCAGGGAAATTCACCCGGGACACCCAATTTGCCCCCAACGACCACCGTTTCTTCAATCGTGATGGGGAGAAGTTTAATGTGGGGGAGACGTTTGCGGGCCTGCCCTTTGAAAAAGGCCTTGAACTCGTCGAGCACATTCGACCGTGGGTTCCCCCGGGAATGACCATGGCCCAGATGGCCTTGCGGTGGTGCCTGGACTTTGATGCTGTGACGACCGTCATCCCCGGGGCAAAACGTCCCGATCAGGCACGGAGCAATGCCGCGGCAAGCGATTTGATGCCGCTTCCCCCCATTCTCCATAATCGGCTCGGCCGCTTCTATGAATCCCACGTGGCCGCCCACATTCGTGGCAAGTATTGACAGCATTTTTATCCATTATTTTGGTTCTGCCTGATTGATCAGCAGTGGGTTCGCCGCTCGGGTGAATCGATCCCGATGCGCTGCGGCGGGCAGGTCCTCTTTTTGCGCTTGCGTGTGGCCGGATAAGATATGTAAACGGATCGCCCGACAGCGGCACGTTACCCACACCGCCTCTCAAGGGGCCTGGTGCGCGGCCTGAGTGGGGCCATGATTCCTGGTTGGCCGATACGTCAATCAGGGCGAGGTTCAATCCGACCTCGGGATGAAGGAGTTCGCGAGCGATGAACCGCGGTGATCGACGGATGATCTCGTCGCTTCTTTGCACAGTGCTGGCGCTGGCAAGCCTGGCATGTGTTTCTCATCTGCCGGCCCAGGAAACAAATGCCGAAGCAACACGGGACTATAACGCAGCAGCGAAACTCCACAACCTGTCTTCGTGGGACCTGGCGGCCGAGCAGTGGCGGGCATTCATCGCCAAACATCCCGGTGATCCCCGTGTGCCGAAGGCCCTTCATTATCTGGGCGTGTGCCTGTTCAATCAAAAGCAGTACGAAGCGGCGGCTCAGGCCTTCCAGCAATCTATCGAAAAAGGCGTCGAGGAGAATTTTCGGGAATTGTCAGCAGTTTACCGGGGGATGGCCCTGTTTGAAGCTGCCAGACAGCAAAAACCGGAGCTCTACTCCGCAGCGCGTAATGCCCTGGAGGAATATCTGCGGACTTACCCCAATGGCAGTCAACGCCCGCAAGCCCAGTACTATCTCGCGGAAACCCTCTATTTTCAGGGTCAGAAGGATCAGGCCGCCCAGGCCTATCGCCGATTCCTCCAATCATTTCCCGACGATGGGCGTGTGCCCGACGTGCTGTTTGCACTCGCGGTGTGCGAAGAGGAGCTCGGCAACAGGCAGGCTGCGTTGAAAAACTACCAGACATTCACGGAAAGGTATCCGCAGCATCCCAAAGTCAACGAAGTCCTCTATCGAATCGGTGAAGTCCAGTATTCGCTGGGGAATTTCGAGCAGGCGGAACTCTTCTTCCGCAAGGCCGGGGCAGACTCCCGATTTGCCGATGCCGATCTGGCGGTCATTCGATCGGGCGACGCCCTGGTTCAGATGAAACGTTACGACGAAGCAGCCCAGCAGTACGCAAGCGTGGAAAAACGCTTCCCCAATTCGCCGCATATTGCGCGGGCGAATTTGGGTGCTGCCAAGTGCCTCTACTTAGCCAATCGTTACCAGGAGGCTCTCCCTCTCCTGGTTCGCGCCACGCAGGCGCCTGAGGTACGGGCGGAGGCCATTCACTGGGCGGCCCGGTGCTATCTGAAACTTGGACAACCCCAACAGGTACTGGACCTGATCGACCCAGAAACCGTCAAGAGCGCTGCCGCTCCATGGAACGTGACGCTCCAGCTCGATCGGGCGGACGCCCTCTACGAAATCCCCGAAAAGCGCGAGGCAGCCATCAAAGAGTACGCACAGGCGGCGGCCATGGCGACCGATCCGGCGATCAAGGGGGAGGCACTCTACGCTGCAGCGCACACAGCGCTGGGACTGGGCCAGTTCGGCGCGGCGCGACAGTACGCAGAACAGTTTCGCAAGGAAATTCCGGACCACGTGCTGAGTCCGGATGTGGAGCATATTCTGGCGGAATGCGAATTGGCCGAGAGTCGTTACGATACCGCGGCCCAGATGTTTGATGCGCTTGCCAGAAAATATCCCAAAAATCCGCAGGTGGGTTTGTGGCGAATCCGTCAGCTCACGGCCCTCCAGATGGCGGGCAAGCATGACGCGGTCGTGAAGCTGGGCCAGACGCTGGCCAGTGTCCTCCCCCAAGTCGACGATCAGGCGGCGATCCTGACGCTTGTAGGGGCCAGCCAACTGGAACTCGGGAACCCCAAAGCGGCCCAGGAATCGCTGCTTCTGGCGCTCAGTCGCAGCGGCAAAGGCCCGTCCGCAGACCGCGCGATGCTTCTTCTGGCCTGGGCCTACCACAAACAGGGACGCACCGCCGACGCACGAACGGTGGTCGAGCGCATGATCAAAGACTTCCCCCAGAGCACTCTCCTGGACCGGGCTTACTACGAGCTGGGCAAGTACTGTGCAGCGCTTCAGGATTACGCATCGGCCGAATCAGCCTACCGAGAGGTTCTCCAGCGATTTCCGGAAAGTTCCCGTGTGCCCGCGGCAATGTGTGAACTGGCCCAAACACTCCTGAAAAGCAACAAATCCCCCGAGGCCGAACAGATTCTCAACGATCTTTTGCAAAAATACGCGAATCATCCGCTGGCATCCTGGGCGCGTTACCTGCTGGGAACCCTCTACTTCGAGCGGCAGCAGCTCGACCGCGCCATGCAGATGATCGACCAGGCCCTCCAGGGAGGTCTGACGGGGAACGAGCGCTCGGCCGCCCTTTATACCCAGGGGCTCATTTTGATCGATAAAAAACAGTACGACCAGGCGGCGGCCATTTTTAAACAAATACTCGACGAAAATCCCCAGTATCCGGAAGCTGATAAAGTTCTTTACCAGTGGGCATGGGCGGAAAAATTGGCCGGCAAAGAAAACGAGGCCATCGCTTTATTCCAGCGGCTCATCGACACGGCGCCGGACAGTCCCCATCGTCCCGAAGCCGAATATCATGTGGCGAGCCATCTGTATTCCCAGGGACGTTATTCCGAGGCGGCCGCGCTCTATCATCACTGTTATCAATCAGGTCGCGATCCCGATCTGATTGAAAAAGCCGTGCACCGGTTAGGCTGGTGCTTCTTCAAACTGGGACAATACGAGAACGCCGCGCAAACGTTTTCCTATCAGAAGTCAACTTATCCCAAAGGCTCGTTAGCGGCGGACGCTGCTTTTATGGAAGCGGAATCGCTCTTCATGCAGAACAAATTCACGGAGGCACTCCGGCTCTACGAGTCTCTGAGCCCTCTGGAGTCGCCAGACTACGAGGTTCTGCGGCTTCTTCACGCCGGCCAGTCGGCCGCACAAATGAAACAAACAGATCGGGCCCTGGAGTATTATCGACAGGTGCTGGCGAAGTTTCCCGCCACCCCCGAGGCCATCCAGGCTCACTTTGAAACAGGCATGATCCACTACGAGCGCGGCGAGCTGGATACGGCTTTAAAAATGTTTGAAAAAGTATTGGAGAACGCCAAGCAGGTTCCCGATGAGACGGCAGCCAGGGCGCAGTTCATGCTCGGCGAGATCGCCATGCAGCAAAAGAAATACGACGATGCGGTGAAATACTTTTTCCGCGTGGCCTACGGTTATCGCCTGCCGAAGTGGCAGGCCGCAGCCTTGTATGAAGCCGCCCGGTGCTTTGAAACGCTGCAACGACCAGAACAGGCCGCGAAACTCTATCAGGAACTGATTGACAACTTCCCGGAAAGTGATCGCATCGCTGATGCGAGGGCCAAATTACGCCTCCTTAAACCACAGTGAGTATGCGAATAATAAAAATAACCTGCCGTCCAGGCATAGATAAACTCACGGGGTTTGTGTGGCGAAGTCTGTTTTTCGGGCGGCGAACGGTCGGGTTGAAAGACAATCAGGTGTGCAAATAGTCTTTTTGACAATCCGGAACAGCAAGCAGCCACGGCAACGCGCGGCCAGCAGGACAGAACGGATGGAAAAATGACGCAAACGAGAATCGCGGTTCCCAGGTGAGAGACCGGTGCAATGACAACAATCCCCCTGATAAAACGGCGGCCGGTATTGCGATTACTGGTGGTTGTGCTGCTCTTGATTGGAGCAGGGACGATCATCCACGGTGTTTGCCGGGCGGAGGTTACGGCGCCCGCAGCTCCTCCTGTTTCGGAGGGCCCCCCGCAAGTCGTCGAACATCGCGATCCCGCCACCAGCCTGGAGGAAGCGGATCGCAAGGCCGAGGAGGCCCTGGCGGCTGCGCCCGCCACACAGCCGGACCAGCCGGAAAGCGCTCGCAAGCCAGGGACGATCCCGCAAATCAATGTGCTCGATCTGGCTTTCCGGGGCGGCGTGCTGATGATTCCCATCACGTTGATGTCGATCCTGACGGTCATCTTCGGGCTGGAGCGAGCCCTGGGATTGCGGCGACGGAAGGTGGTTCCCGCGGGCCTCATTCGCGGGCTCGGGCAGCTTGTGGAAGAGAAACGCGGATTTGATCCCCGGGCGGCCTATCGCCTGGCTCAGCATTATCCTTCCTCGGCCGCCAATGTCCTCAAAGCGATGCTGGTCAAGGTCGGCCGACCGCTCCCGGAAATTGAGCAGGCCATGAAAGAAGCCACCGAGCGAGAGGCGGATCGCCTCTACAGTAACGTGCGGTTTCTGACGCTTTCCGCGGCCGTCACCCCGCTTTTAGGACTGCTGGGGACAGTGCAGGGAATGATCCAGGCGTTCTTTGTGACGTCGCATCTCCCCACCGGGGCCGATCGAGCAGAGATGCTGGCGCAGGGGATTTACACGGCCTTGGTGACGACGTTTGCCGGACTGTGTGTGGCCATTCCCGCCTCGGTGCTGGCGCACTATTTCGAGGGACGTATCCAGAAGCTCTTGCGCGAGCTGGACGAATCACTTTTGGGCCTCTTGCCCCAGTTTGAACGCTTCGAAGGCCGCCTGCGAATGGGGCGAGAGCAGATTCCCACGCCCGACCTCTCGACAAACGCCGGTTTGCGGCGCGAGGCTCCGCAGCCACCTCCGCCTCCCAGTCCCGCTGAAACGGGAGCCATGCCATGAGTATCCTGATTCGCAATAAAAGCCGCGCGCTGGAGTCACTCACCATGACTCCACTCATCGACGTGGTTTTCAATCTGCTCATATTCTTCCTCATTGCGAGCAAATTTGCCGAGGAAGAGCGCGAACTGCCGGTGCGGCTGCCCGATGCCAGTGAAGCCCAGCCGCTTCTCAGCAAGCCGAGAGAGCTTTTTATCAATATTGATGAAAATGGACGATACTATGTGGGAGGCAAACTGCTCAGACTGAGCGAGCTGGAGAAACTGCTCCTGGAGGCCTGGTCCGCCAATCCCAGCCGAACGACGGTCATCATCCGGGCGGACGAGCGCTGCCGTTTGCAGCCGGTCGTCTCGGCCATCAACGCGTGCAAGAAAGCTCACATCACAGATTACCGCCTGGCCACGCGAAAGACAGGGCCGCCAAGTGAAGGTGCTAACTCCCCATAACACGGTGGGTCGGAGAACCGTATTCAGCAGTGCGAGGGAAGGCCTCGTCGCATGGCCGATTTAAAAAGTCCCCAACCTCGTGGCAAACGAACTGTCATCCGGCGTTTTGTGCCGGAGCGGCTGGCCGATTTTGATGAGCAGGTCTGGCCGGTCAATCTCGCCATCCTCGTCTTTGCCGGGTTTGTCTCGGGAATCGTTCTGGCTACCACGCCCGACTTTTTTGATCCCCGCCCGCTGTACAACGGATTGGTTCGGTTGGGAATCATCGCTGGGCTGGTGTTGCTGTTGCTCTGGAGTACGGCCCACGTTCGGGCTCCGACGGCTCGCCGCATCCAGTTCTGCGTCGTTCTCAGTCTTTTCCTGCATCTGCTGGTGGCTGTTCTGCTTCGGGAGCAGTACCTCAAATTGATCGCGTTCATCCGCGAGAGTTCAGCCCCGGCGGAATCGGAAACCGAGGAAATGATCACCCTGCCGGAGTATGCGGCAGATACGATCGAAGAGGGAAACCAGCTTTCGGAATACACCCGACCGGTGCAGGCACTTCCCAGGGACAATGTTGCTGCCGACCGATTGATCCATCAACCACGGCCGAGTGCTCCGGCGCCTTTGCCATCACCACAGCAGACGCCGGATGTCTCCGAGGAAAAACCCTCTCCGCTGGTGCCGCCACGAGCTGAGGAAACCGGGCGCGAAGAACCGCCCGATTCGCAGCTTTCCCCTCCGCGCCGGACGATGCCCGCCCCTGCCGAAATCACCCACACCGCGCCGCTGGATGCGCCCCCGCAGGAGTCCTCAGTTCAGCAGCAGCTCACTCCGCGTGATCAGGTGCAGCGGGAATCAATGACCCCGACGCTGACACGGCGGGAAGACTCTCCCGATCAGTCCACCAATCCGGACGTCAATCTGCCGGCCCGCGTCACCGTCGAGCCTGTCCCGGCGGATTCGTCGTCCGTGTCACGTCCAC